>DAOUMU010000558.1:0-14654 GCA_034409055.1 Anaerolineae bacterium | reverse complement strand
AGATGGGGCAACAATTTTCATTGAATAAATTCATCTTAACCTCGAAAGTTAGTTTTTCTAGCTTTAGAGGATTAAAATGTCCTTTGTTTACTTAGGCAAATCCATCCCATTCAACTGAACCAGTGCCAGGGGGAAAGATTACTAAAAAACATTTCATTACCCGACATTTCAAATCAGAAACCGGGTTTTTCACTGACAAAGGCTCTTGAACAGGGGGGCATTTTAAAGAGTTGTATTACGCAAGTTGCTATAGACATTCAGACAATGCACAGCACTGTGTGTTTTTGAGCGGAGTCGAGGCTTTAGCCGGTTTTGGCCCGACTCTGACCGGCTGAAGCCTCGACTCCGACCCTAGATCCAAAATCTTTTTCTGAGAAACTATAACTTGTTCACAGGCAATTTGGCAAATTGCCCTACAACTGAAATGAAACACACCAAAAAATACAAGGGAATATTCAATGGCTCAACCGGGAACTGATACGAACCCATTACGGGTAGCAATTATTGGCGCTGGTCCAACCGGATTTTATGCGGCAGAGCACCTTTTCAAACAAAAGGATGTTGTGGTGAAAGTCGATGTCTTTGACCGTTTGCCTACTCCCTTTGGCCTGGTGCGTGCCGGTGTGGCTCCAGACCATCAAAAGATTAAATCTGTCACCAAAGCTTTCGACAGAATCGCGGCCAATCCAAACTTCCGCTTTTATGGTTATGTTGAATTTGGT
This sequence comes from Anaerolineae bacterium, assembly GCA_034409055.1. GTDB lineage: Bacteria > Chloroflexota > Anaerolineae > 4572-78 > J111 > DAOUMU01. Next base: position 13,932 of record DAOUMU010000558.1, on the reverse strand, counting down.
CAGGATATAACCCTGGAGGACCTGAGAGAACATTATCACCAAATTTTCTATGCCACCGGGGCCCAAAGTGACCGGCGTATGGGCATCCCCGGCGAGGATTTGCAGGGTAGTTATCCGGCGACTGAATTTGTGGCCTGGTATAACGGCCATCCAGATTACCGGGATCATCAGTTTGATCTGTCTCAGGAGCGAGCGGCGGTAGTTGGGATCGGTAATGTGGCTTTAGACGTGGCCCGCATTTTGTGCCGCACGCCGGAGGAATTAGCCAAGACTGATATTGCCGATTATGCGTTGGAAGCCCTGAGCCAAAGCCGCGTCAAAGAGGTGTACGTGTTGGGGCGACGCGGACCGGCCCAGGCGGCTTTCACCAATCCTGAAATCAAAGAACTGGGCGAGATGGTCGATGCTGACATCACCATTCTACCGGAGGAGGCTGAACTGGACCCACTCAGCCGAGAGACGTTGGAACAGAGTAAAGACCGGGCCACGCAAAAGAAGGTTGAAATTTTGCAAGCGTATGCCCGCCGAAAGCCAACCGGCAAATTGCGCCACTTGACCATACGTTTCCTGGTGTCCCCGGTTGAGCTGTTCGGTAATGAGGCGGGCCAAATAGTGGCCGTGCGCCTGGTAAGAAATGTGCTTTATGCGACCGAAGCGGGGACCCTTCGCCCCAGGCACACCGATGAATTTGAAGAGTTTCCAGTTAATCTGGTGTTTCGCTCGGTTGGTTATAGAGGTATCCTCCTGCCAGGTGTACCTTTTAACGATAGTTGGGGTGTTATTTTGAATCAAAAGGGACGGGTGCTGGACCCGGATACCCAACAGCCGGTGGTGGGAGAGTATACGGCCGGTTGGATCAAGCGAGGTCCAAGCGGAGTGATCGGCACTAACAAGCCGGATGCCCTGGAAACGGTGAATTGTATGATGGAGGATTTGGCCAAAGGGTCGATCCTGAATCCGTCACAGCCCGAAGTGGAAGCTGTGGAAGCGCTTATCCGGCAACGCCAACCTGATTATTTCTCTTATGAGGATTGGCTCCGGCTCGACGCGTTGGAGGTAGCTCGAGGTAAAGAATTAGGCCGGCCACGGCTTAAATTTACGCGGGTGGAGGATATGCTGGCGGCGTTAGGTCGTTAGAGAGTGTTTGAAAATTTGGATTTTAGGGCTTGTAGTAACGACTTTAGTCGTTTTTTGGCCCAATAATGCAGGCAATGAACGACTGAAGTCGTTACTACTTGCTCATCGTTTAAATTGGCGAGGATACAAATCCTCGTCTTTTTATTTTGTATTGTCCAGGGCAAAACGTGGGCAAGGCATAGGGATGCCTGGCCTACGTTTGGCAACGGTAGACTAAAAGTCCCACGATATAGATGTGACTTACCCTAAAAACCGTGATATACTAAGAACTTGATGAACAACAATCTGGTATCTGTCATATTTGCTACCGGACGCTTTTTATAACAAGCCCAGAAACCCGGTTTTTTCGCTTGAAATTTGTCATCCTTGGCAAACAAAAGCGACTTTTCAGCACAAATTGTTTGCTCAAACCGTGAAAAACCGGGTTTCTCCACAAAACTGTCTGGTAGTGTATCTGTCATATCGGTGAAACCAAACGTGGAAACCAGGTGAGAAAGAATGATCCGTAGGAAACAAGCCCAATCGCCCCAGGATGAACAGAGGATAGCCATAGAGTTGGTTGGCCCTGGGAGTATCAAGGAGGCTAAGGATGGCTCCTGAAATCTTGAGTGCTCAAGAGCTGGATCGTCTTCTGGGCAATCGACCGGCTTTGTTAAAAACATCGAGGGTGATGTCTGATTGGTCACTTCTGAAACTATTAGCTTCCACCGACCGGGAGGCATTGACCCAATTGATGACGGAACAACACCATGTAAAGGGTGAGATTGTCTTCAGGGAGGGCGACACTGGTGACGCAACGTACATTATTCGAGCGGGTTGGGTAGCGGTCGTAAAAGGGGACTTTAAATTGCCAACCGTCATCGCCTACCGGGGTGTCGGGGAGATGATCGGGGAGATGGCCTTGCTGGAAAACCGGCCCCGATCTGCGTCTGTGGTCGCTTTGGAGGAGCTGCGTTTATTGAGAATCAGCCGCGAGAATTTTGAAAAACTCTTGAGCAAAAGTCCAACCATTGACGTGAGTCTGCTCAGGATGCTGAGTTCTCGGCTGCGATCGGCTAATGACGTTCGCACTACCGTCTCGCTCACCGAAAAGCGGTTGACCAAACAGGTTTCCAAATTGCAGACGGAAAAGCAGGAGTTGTTGGAACTGCAACGTTTACGCCAGGAGACTATCGACCTGATCATTCACGATTTGCGTAACCCGTTGAGCCTCATTTCGGGGGCGATTAATGTGTTGGAATTGACCTTGCCGGAGGATATTCTGAAGGCCAATCAAGAGGTGTTCGAACTGGCTAACGGAAATTGCGAACATATGAAGCGGTTGGTGGATTCTTTACTGGACGTGGCCCAGATAGAAGCGGACGAAGCTCAATTGCTGCTGACTGAGACAAACTTGCCGGACCTGCTCAAAAAGACTATTGATAGAATGACGGCTTTTATGAAACGGGATAATGTTTCTATTCGGGCGAACATTCCGGCCGACTTGCCGACGGTGGTGATAGACGAGGAGAAGATCGACCGGGTAGTGGCGAACTTGATCGATAATGCTATCAAATATACACCCCATGACGGACTGGTGACGATTGAGGCGGAGCTGCAAGAAAAACAGGTCCTGGTGAGCGTAACAAACACCGGGCCAACTATTTTGCCCGAGGACCGGGAACGCATCTTCGAGCGGTTCACCCAGGCTCCCAGAGGTAAACCGAAAACTCGCGGCTTTGGCCTGGGCCTGGCTTTTTGCCGGCTGGCGGTAGAGGCTCACGGCGGGCGAATTTGGGTAGAACCTGGGGAGGGTGGATGTGGCAATCGATTCACTTTTAGTTTGCCTCTCTCGACCCAGCCGCAAACGATGGCGGTGGCGGCTTAGAAATTATTCAAATTAAATTTTTCTCGCGGGCGTAAATGGCGGCCTGGGTACGGTCGCGTAAGCCCAGGCAACTGAGGATATTAGAGACGTGATTTTTGACGGTACCCTGGCTGATGACCAGTGCCCCGGCAATCTCTCGATTGGTGGCCCCGGTGGCGATCAGGCGTAATACTTCAAGCTCGCGTTCGGTTAAATCGGGTAGGTCTGCCGGGGCGGAAGTCGCCTGGCTTGATTTTTCCGGGGGAGCAGGTGAGGTCTGGAGAGAGTCACTGAGCGCCCCGACCAACTTGCCGGCAATGGAGGGTTCAAGCTGGTAAATTCCTCTATGGGCCAGTCGAATGGCCTGGGCCAAATCTTGGGCGGGGATATCTTTAAGCAAGTAACCACTGGCCCCAGCAATCAGGGCTTTGACAATGTATTCGTCGTCGTCAAAGGTGGTCAGCATCAGTACCTGACAGTCTGGCAATTGAGGCCGTATCTGTTCGGTGGCCGTGATGCCGTCCATTACCGGCATGCGGATGTCCATCAAGATTACATCTGGTGACAGGGCCAGGGCCTGGTCAATGGCCTCCTGCCCGTTGGCCACCGCCCCGACCACCTCGATTCCCTCCTGAATACTGAGCAGAGAGGCAATACCGTCCCGCATCAGTTGTTGGTCGTCAACGACGAGGATGCGTACGGGTGGTTCTTGTTGTTGATTGGTCATAGGTTTATCCTGTAAAGTATCTTAACCAACCCGCTCCCCAACCAAGGCCAGCGGATTCTTGGGCACAGTAATGAACAGACTGGTGCCTTTACCGGGGACACTCTCCAATTTCAGCGAACCCCGAATAAGCTCCAAACGCTCTCGCACCCCTTGCAAGCCGTAGTGAGATTTCCCCTTCATCTCTGCCAAAATGGCCGGATCAAACCCCTGCCCGTTGTCTGCGATCGACAGGTCGGCTTCCTGAGCGTTTAACCGAACGCGCACGGTCACCTGGCTGGCCTGAGCGTGTTTTTGGATGTTGGTCAAACCTTCCTGAGCAGCACGGTAGAGGGTGGACAGGGTTTGGCGCGAGTAGCCGGCCTCGTTGCCCTGGATGTCCAGGGCAATGGTAAATTGGCCGGCGGCGTTCATATTGTCGACCAGTTCTTGCAATGCTTCTGTCAGTGAAAATGGCCCGGCTGTACTGCGCAGCGCACTGACCGAGCGGCGAACTTCTTGCAAAGCTTCACTGGCCAGTCGCTTCGATTCTCGTACGGCTTCATCGGCCTCATCCGGGTTTCTATCACGAAAGACTATGGCCTTTTCAAGCTGTACGTTGATGACGGTCATATAATGGCCCAGGCTGTCGTGAATGTCGCGGGCCAGGCGGTTGCGTTCTTCGATGGTGGCCAGTTCAGCGACCTGATCGGCGTAAGTTTGCAGTTGACGGTGGGATTCCTCTAATTCGTGTAAGAGTTTCTCCGCCTGTAGCCGGTTGGTACGTTCTCGTTTGATCATATAGGCTATGGAGAAAACAAAAGCCAGAGCAACGGAATAGGTCAAAAAGAAGGTGAGGTTGTGTTCACGTAAGGTAAGTTTGCCGGAGGCTATTTCATCGGCTACGTGAACACGGGCCATCAAATAGAGTAGCCAGACCAGGCCAGTCATTCCGTAGCTTTTACCGGCTAAAAAGAAGATGCCAAAAGGGATAACCAAAAAAATGTAAGTTGGATCGAGAAAACCCAGGTTGTCGCTAAAACTGAAGCCCCAAATCAAGGCCATACGTAAAGCGTTGAGCACAATGGGCGTGAGCCAGCCTGGCCGGGGCTGCTGATACCAGGCTTCCAGTCGATCCAGGCCAACCAGGAGAAGCAGGGCCAGTAAAATGACAAGACCGCCCAGCCAGGCGTAATCGCCGGGCAAAGTGTCTGATAGGGCTACATACACATAGATGGCTGTGCCCACCAATCCCACAAATAGGATGGCCAGGATCAAACGCATCCCCTGGAAAATGACCGGGGTCTGCCAGGAAACCTGGGGGTGATGATACCAATACTCCAGGCGATCCAGGCCAATCAGGATAAGGATCACCAGAAAAAGTATGGCCAGGCCCACCCAGGGACAGAGTTCAGCGAGGGGATAGAACCCGGAAAAGGCGTAATAGGCGTAAACCGCTAACAGGCCCAGGTACAGCAAGGCCGACAGTGCATCGATGGGGCGGGGCACCAACCCATGTTTCCAACTTGGTTTTGTTGAGGGGCTTTGTTTTGTCATCCATTTCTCCCGCTTCTCAGTATACCACCAAACGAGGTGGGGTTCAATGTGCCGGAGGATAGAGTCTTGTTAGCCAGAAGTCAGGTGACTTTTGGCCGGCCGGCTAAACAAAAACCTGACCTTTGACGGCCCCAAAATAGCTCCTTTGACACCTCTCAACGGCCATAAAAATTGATACACTGAAACCGAACAGGACGCCTGGCAGATTTCTGAAAAACAAAGAAAGGGGTTCACCCCGACACGAGGAGAGAAACCAGGTTTTTTGTCGTCTGAACCAAGCTAACCGTTGATTTTTGAGCATTCTGGAGGACCAAAAATGCCTCAGCAAGCGAAAAACCTGGTTTCTGATTTCCGATGTCGGGTAATGAAAAAAGGGGTTTCAAGATGAACAAGGGTAAAAGAAATTTCTGGCTCGACGTACTGATCTTTTTCGCTTTTGTGGTAGTGGTTATTACCGCTATAACCATCCACGCCCACGCGGAAACAGACCTGACTACTCCGAGACGATTTTTGGGGCAACAGTCTCGTTCTATATGGCTACAGGCTGGCGCGGTGGAGCGTGTGGATTTACTGAGGCGGGAGGAGCCGGAATTGGTTGACCTGGGATTGACCCGTTTTACCTGGACTCAGCTTCACGCCGGGGCCGGTTTGAGTTTACTGTTTGGCATCGGGATTCATTTTTTTTGGCATTGGAATTGGATTAAGGCTGCTTTCAAACGAAGCGTCCGGCAAAAGCCGAAACCGATCCGCCGCAACCGGACCATAGATGCAGGTTTATTGGTTGTTTTTGCCTTAATTTGTCTGTCAGGCATGGTGATGTGGTCAGCAGGTGGTGCGGATCATGTCACCTGGCCGGGGCTATCGTATGAGGCCTGGAGACATTTACATGGCATAACGGCAATGGTTATGTTGGTGCTTACGATTGCTCATCTGGTTTTGCACCGGAAATGGATCGTGATCACTGCCCGGCGCTACCTGACAGGCAGCGCCGATGGGTCTTCGCAGCTATCAATCCAAGTAAGGTAGACCTCTTTTGGGCCAAAGTTTCGGGGATTCCTCGTCGTTTATGCCCTTTGGGTACTGCGCTTCTCGGAATGACATGAGGGTAGGCAGTTATGGCAAAATTTTTTCATAGGAATAAAATGATGAAAAACTATAAAACATTATTTCGACTTACCGGTTTCTTGGCCGTTTTTGGCGGCTTAATGGCCATCATTGGATTTGCCCTGTTATCCAGATTTTTTGGATATCCTGAAATTATAAGAGAAGAACCAAAAGTTATTCTCGAAAAACTTTATGCAGAAAGACACATTGTGCCCTATCTTTATTATATAGGTATTGGTATAGCTGGTATTTGTCTATTGTTTTTCTCTATGTTGCTAAAGAAAATCTTCAGTATATACGGCGAGGATTTGTGGGCTTATATGGGATGCTTCTGTGGCATGATTAGTGGCCTGCTTCTTTATGCAGGGATAATTCGATATACTTTTTTATTTCCTTTTTTAGCGGAACAACGGGTTAAGGGTACGTATGATGCTAAAACAATTGATCTTGTTTTTGCATCGTTTAATACGTATGTTGGAGATTCGATTGCAGAACATGTCCAATTTACCTTTACCAGTTTGATGTTACTATTTTTTGGTATTGCCATTCTAAAAACAAATATCATCAACAAATGGATAGGATACTTTGGAATAGTTACTTCTGTTGTTCTCATATATGGTAATACTGAATTTTTTGGTATGCCGGGAGCCTTCACTTTTAATAGAATAGGGGGTGACATGATCGCGCTCTGGTTATTGGCAGTTGGGCTGAATCTTTTATTTAAAAGAGAGTTTCCTGACCAGGTGTTAAAAGAATAAGAAGATACTTTTTTCGTTCATTGACAGAATAATCGTTGAAATTAACAAAGAAAGGTGATTAAAATGTCTACTCAAACTCGAGTTCAAAAAAAGTCAATCAAAAGAACTTTTTGGACCGTGGCGATTTTTTATGCTCTGATCGCCTTTGAATTTTTCTATATGGCCAGTCCTTTTGCGGTGTACTTCTATTCGGTTTACCGGCCGAGTTTGAACTTTCTTAACCGGTTTCCTGGTGCGGCCTGGCTGGTCAGTTTCTTTTTGCCGCACATTGTCATCGAGACGTCTTCTGCACTGGTGAACGCGCACAATGTTGTTGGTGCGGGGCTGGCTGTAGTTGGGTTTTTGGCCTTTTGCGTTGGCGCGGTCCAGGTGTATTACTACAAACTGGCCGGCAAAGGGGCGGTTACGGGTGGGGTCTACAATGTTATCCGGCATCCTCAATATGCGGCCTTTGCGCTTTGTGGTTTTGGCCTGCTGTTGCTGTGGCCACGCTTCATTGTGCTGATTTTGTTTATCACCGTGCTTTTTGCTTATTATTTCCTGGCTAAAGTCGAGGAGAAGGAGTGCGAGGAAAAGTTCGGCCAATCTTATATTGACTATAAAAAGAGGACCCATATGTTTTTGCCCTTCGGAATCCCGTTTGCCCATAAACTGCCAGGCTTGCCAAAATCGATGCCGGGCAAGGTGCTGACCGTTGCCGCTTTGTATGTGGTCACTGTTATGATTGCCGTTGGCCTGGCCCGAGGGCAACAATTTCTGGCGCTGGACAGCCTGTACGGGGTTTACACTAAAGATGCGGCAACTATTTCGGTAGGGCGGATAGAAACGGAAAAACTGGAACAAATTGTCGAAATAGCTACGGCCAACGAAGCGGTTCGAGCCCGCCTGGCGACCGTGCCCGATAGGGCTAAATTCGTCAACTATGTTCTACCTGCGGCATGGTATGTGTCGGAAATACCGATGGATGATGTTCCGGGCAGGAGGGGACACAAATTTTCGACGGATTATGATGAGAATCTATACAAAATCATCTTCATGCAAGTTGATTTGAGGACTGAGCAGGATGTGGAGGGTAAGGAGATTCTTCTGAATACCACCGGAAGAACGCCGGTCACTGAGGTTTGGGTTGATTTGTCTGAAGGCGATGTCGTCGATATCAAAACGCCGTTGGTGATGGCTAACTATGAGAATGTTCCCGTGCCGATTTACTAGGAATTGCAAGAGTAGAACATAGTTTCTGTGAGGGTGAAGGGCAGCTTTTCTGAGTTCTCTTTAAGCCAGTGCTCGTGTTGAGCTTGCTGGATGGGGTCCAGGCGGCCTACCTGGGCAGGGGTGAGGATTGGGAGCCGTATGAAAACATCATCAAGTTTTCTGACGATCCTGATGATTTGTCTAATGCGCAATGTACCGATGATTTCCTGGATCGGTTTGAACTGGCGGCCCGGTGGGGTTATGAGTTGCTGGCTCCGGGCCGGTTTGGGGTTTTGATTATCGGGGACAAGTATACCAGGGGGAGTTGGTTCCCCTGGAGTGGCTTTGTTTGGAGCGGATGATAGAGGTCGGGTTTAAGGTTAAGGGGCTGGGGGTTGGGGAGGAGGGAGGAGGGGAGGGAATTGTGAATGGTGAATTGTGAAGTGGGGGTTGGGGGTTGGCCAGCGGATGGGTAGCGGCGACCGCAGGAAGTGCGGATAGGGGCCGGGGCGGGCAGGGGGCGGGGAGGGCAGGATGAAGGATGAGGGCATTGAGGAGGGGGGGCCGGAAGTGGCTGCGTCGCTGTTGGGGTAGTGGTGAGGTGTGGGTGCTCTGAGGCTCAATACCCAAAGGGCACGCTGTCACACGGCCTGCACCCTCGCTTGCCCTGGCTTCGGGCTTCCGTTACCGGACTGACCCGCAGGGTTCGCTACCAGCCTGCTGGCTAGGCTTTGGCTAGACGGGACTTTCACCCGTTGGGTAGCAATAACGAGTTTCTATAGACACACGCCTATTTCCCAACGTTTCGGGCTTTCTTGGCGCAACAACGATTTGTTAGCCCGTTTTCCGTGACATACTTAATCCGAAGTTTTGATTTTTGTACGAGGCAAACTAACAGGAGTCCCTGTCTGTATTAGCAACTTGAAATAATTAAGCAGGAATTTTGCTGAATAGGCTGTATTTGTATAAAAGCCGTCATCATCCTCATGAACATGACCGTCGCTTATAAACCAATAACCTCGCATCCGCACTTCACTTGGTTGGGTCATTCCTGGTTCCAGAATTAACCCACGTACTCCAGCGCATACAGGATTTTCATACAGTTCAGTTATCCATGTCTGAAGTGCCCCACCAAAATTTGAGAGGAATACTTCTTTATTTGGTACGATGACTATTAACTTGGTCCCAGTATGAGAACGAAATTTAGCAAGAGCTTTAGCAAAGTCACCTATAAATGTACCGGAACGAAGTACAATGTACACGGTATCATATGCTACTGTGCCGTTGAGTATCTCAATACCAATCTCATTGAAATCACTACGGTCTCGATGGTAACGGAGATGCGATGGATTTTGTGACGCTTTATCCATCAAAGTTTTAACATCATCAGAGACTTGTTGTAACAGCTTGTCAGGTTTTTCTCCAATTTTCGGCGGCCAGAAGGTTACTTCACGTCCTTGAAAGAATGCAATGACATAAATCAATAAAAAACCCACTACTAAAACACCGAATAAGATCATAAAAACCGTAGATGAAATCGAACCATTGGATAACCACTGAAAAAAATCATTCATTCCAGTATCTCCTGAATTAAAAAGTGAATTTTGTTTCAGTAGGTGTATTAGAAATTGTCGAATCGCAATCTAAAAACGCTTCTGTTTGACACGTTAACGGGCTAACGTATTAGAAATTCATGCGGCGCGCTCCAGCAACGAGACTTCAATCGGCGGCTAGGTCTCAGGCTCGAGGCCGCATATAAATCCAGAAATACGGAAACGGGTACGGGCGGTTTTGAAGCAGCGGTGGGATCGGCGATGGTCCTGCCGATTGTAACTTAGGCCGTGCCTTTGTTGGTAAATCACCTCAATTTTTGTTATCGGCATTCTTCTGACCCTTTTTTGTGAATAGGTCTTTAGTTTCCCATGCTTCAGTTGGTTTAGCGTATCTTTTAAATGCCTCATTCATAATTTTGGAAGTAAGTGTTGTGGGTAAATGGAAAGTTAACCCTATTAAACCGGCCAAAGTCACCCAAAAACCGTATCTGTCATCAAAACTTATCGGGATAGCACGGCTTGGATCGTTGGGAATTGTAATAGTATCTTGTCTTGCAATGGGAAGACCAAATTTTTTCACATGCCCTCCCCATTCATCCCAATCAAAAAAGGGAACTGCCCGCCATACATCCTCAAGTGTTATAGCAATTTTGATGTCGGGCAGCCAAGCTTCCTCTCCAAGCCATTCTCGATAGTAGTTAAAAAGTGCGGCTACTATTGCAAATAATTGCCCAATATCAATTAAACGCAGATGGGAAAGATGAGATATATACCTGTCGTTACCCCAAATATGAGAGAGAACTTGTTTCACTTGTAATGATTGTAACTTCTCAATATCTTCCCTAAATTCAATAAGCTGGTGTTCTAACGCGATGAAGAATTTTGCTCTACCATCTCTAAAGAATTCAACAGTAGTATTATTATAGGCCAAACTATCTAAATTTACCTGTTGCAAAATAACGGAATTAAGAGTTGGTTGCCCAAAGTTAAAGGGAAAATTAGTAACACCCCATTGTTCCGTGCTACTCGCTCTGTATTCGATTGGAGTTTTACTCAACTCCAGTAACTCTTCTATAATTTTTTCTGAAGCAATATCAAATTTATTAATTGTACCTAGCGGATACGGTGACAAGAATATTTTCACCCAAGCCTGGCCTTCAGCCTCACTGAACGTCCTATCATCCTGGCAAAAGTTTCCAAATCGTCTTGCAACCTCGCGACCATTATCAATTAAACGATCAAGAGCGTAACGGTCTTTTTCATATATGGGGTCAGATGAATCTGCTTGGCGACGATAAATTCGACCATTCTTGTTAATAAAAGGTGTTTCTTGTTCACCAGGAATATAAACTACCAGAACGGCCCGCTCTTTTTCCAAATTAACAACCTGTGGATAAAAAATAGGAACTGGGTCGATATGTGATTTTATGATTTCGCGGATTGTGTCAATAGGATCAGAAACATCTTTCAGACTAAATCCACAAATGTTAGTTGCTACATTATTAGTTTTATCTGCTTCTACACCAATGAAATACCACCCTCCGTAGGTGTTAGCAAAAGAAGCAATACTTTTACCAATCTTGTGATTTTCTTGAAAGTCGCTTTTATATTCAACAGTATAGCCTTCAACAACTTGGCGCTTAATAAGCTGCTGTAAATCATCAGATATAAGTCTTTCACCAATTGGTTTATCAAATGGATTGTATGGCATTTACTTACTCACTTTTCCAGTTGATTGTGGAGGATGTAGATAGATATAATAAAACGGCCTAACGGTTGGCTTCACCCACGTGGCGGGTCTCGTGAAAGAGCCTCTGCCTCAAGAACAACTACAAGCGCGTGTGGCCACCGATTTCGAGCGGCGATAGCCGCGTCGGGTGCAAGCCGTGGTTGGACAGCCTTTTGTTTAGAAAACATCAAGGTGTATCACTCAATTTAAGTTCAACTTGATAATATTTAATTTCGATATTCTGAGTAGCTTTTACGGCATAATTAAGTTTTTCGTCTGACTCACCACAAATAATCATACCTCGAACCCGTTGGTTCTCATTACAAAGTTCTTCACCTACCCATCCCATATAACGCAATATTTGGCCAACGACTTTATCAGATTCTCTTCCTTTCTTGAGTTCTATTACCACATAAGAATTGGTTTCGGGTTCAAATGCTAAAATATCTATGCTGCCAACACTGCTACTACTTCGGTATTGTCTTCCAATGATATTACCTTGCTCATCTTTTAGCAACTCAAGGCGCGGCCCTAAAATAACAGGAAAATTATCAACAATATATTGCTCCAGGTGTTCTTCCAAATAGAACTGTTGTCGATTGGGGATACTTTCATAAATTTCCATATCCATTAATGGAATATCTTCAACAAGAGTTTTATATTCCGCTTCATCAATTTCGTAAATCGTTTGGATACCAAAACAATACTATTGTCGTACTCTTTATTTCTTGGCGTTTCTTGCCATTTAACATCCAGCCAATTGCAATGATTAAAACCAGGATATTTTTCGGATAAACCTTTTCCCTTTAGCTCATCGTAATAAGCTTCGTGTTTAACAACACCCACAGCGGCTAAAGTTTTAGTACCTTTTCGAGCCAGGATAATATCTCCTTGCTTAACTTCGTTATAAAAATTCCAAATCATATTTGCTGTTTTGGTTATGGTAGCGGGATAAGATGATTGGTGACTTTGTTTGTATAATTCTTTCAGTTGGTCCTTATTCTTATCCGACACATTTCCCATTTCGTGCCAACCAATAGAAATTACCCCGTTTTCTAAATCAAATTCCCACACTTTTTCGTATAAATCATCTTCAGCACTAAACGGGGCTATCACCCAAAACCTTTTCATGACCTTCTCCTATTACATTTTTGCTGCACACTAAGGGCTATATAGTCACTGCCTATCTATCATCACCCCGATACGGGTGAACAGGTGGGCAGTAGGCCGATAATATCCTACAAGTCTACCATAACATTTTACCATCTTAATTAAAAAAAGGCTACAATAGCGCGTATCCGCACTTCCTGCGGTCGCCGCTATCCATCCGCTGCCCGATTGGCTGCGGTTCGTTAGCTATCGTAACGGAATTTTAAGGGGCCTTGGGGGAGCGGCGAAGGAAGGATGAACCCCACCGGGGCAGGTGATGAACGATGAACGATGAACGATGAATGGGGGATACGCAACACGCAACACGTCCTCCCATTGCTAATTGTTCAGCTTCTCCTCAATGACGGCCAGGCTTTCGCGTGAGTTTTGGGTATCTGGATGGTCGGGGCCAAGCACGGCCTCATAAATAGCCAGTGCCCGGCGCATCAGGCTGGCTGCTTCTTCAAACTTGTCCTCGTAAAAGCAAAGTATCGCCAGATTGTTCAGGCTTTGGGCCGTGTCCGGGTGCTGCGGCCCCAGCACTGCTTCACAGATGGCCAGGGCTCGCTCGTAGTAGGCCCGCGCCCCGGCATAGTCGCCCATACTATCCAGCAGGCCGCCCAGATTGTTCAGGCTGGTGGCCGTGTCCGGGTGCTGCGGCCCCAGCACTTCTTCCCGGATGGCCAGGGCTCGCTCGTAGTAGGGCCGCGCCCCGGCATAGTCGCCCATACTATCCAGCAGGAAGCCCAGATTGTTCAGGCTGAGGGCCGTGGCCGGGTGCTGCGGCCCCAGCACTTCTTCACAGATGGCCAGGGCTCGCTCGTAGTAGGGCCGCGCCCCGGCCAGGTCCCCCATCGCCCGCAGCAGGGCGCCCAGATTGTTCAGGCTGGTGGCCGTGTCCGGGTGCTGCGGCCCCAGCCCTGCTTCCCGGATGGCCAGGGCTCGCTCGTAGTAGGGCCGCGCCCCGGCCAGGTCCCCCATCGCCTGCAGCAGGAAGCCCAGATTGTTCAGGCTGCGGGCCGTGCCCGGGTGCTGCGGCCCCAGCACTTCTTCCCGGATGGCCAGGGCTCGCTTGTAGTAGGGCCGCGCCCCGGCATAGTCGCCCATACTATCCAGCAGGGCGCCCAGATTGTTCAGGCTTTGGGCCGTGTCCGGGTGCTGCGGCCCCAGCACTGCTTCACAGATGGCCAGGGCTCGCTCGTAGT
>DAOUMU010000557.1:0-2336 GCA_034409055.1 Anaerolineae bacterium | reverse complement strand
TGGAGCCATAAAACGCCTCAGACCGATCCGTTGAACTCCATTCACAGAGCGAAAATTTAGCGCATCTCTGTGTGTATCGCCAAAACTTGTAGAACAAATGCTCAAGCACATAATTTTAGACTATGTCCAAATTTCCGCTTTTGTGGCTCGCCAAAAGGTCAACGTGTTGATGCTGGAGCAGATCAGTAACCTTCTCCTGGCTGATGAGCCGACCTTGGTTCAAGACGTTGATAAGAATTGGGTGTGGCGGGTGCCCATTGACCTCACTTATCCCTCGCGGGGACGAGTTGGTTGTGTGGGGGAAATAGATGTTGATGCTCGCTATGGTGAGGTGCGCTACAACGAAGCACTGTTGGCAGAAATCACTGACAAGACCCAGAAATTAGCCCAAGAAGTGCTTCACCCATCATCATGAGCGGTATTTTATCAGTTCCTCATTTTCGGCAGTCAGTTGATGGCTATTGTTTGCCAGCCTGCGCTCGAATGGTTCTGGCCTACCTGGGCATAAACCGTTCCGAGGCTGAGATTAGCCAAGTTTTAATTCCAAATAGTAAACTGTTTTTAGTTACCCCGCTGCTCTGCCAGGCCATTAATCATTCAAAGAAGGAGTAATAACATGTCTCGCAGGAAACACAAAATTGGTCTAGATGCCAACCAACCTATCGACAATGCCAGAGGCGTGGTGGCGGACCGGCTGGCTGATCCCGAGATTATCGCCGGTACCGGGGCGGCCTGGGTACGGGTCAACTTTGTCCTGGGCCCCTGGTCGGGACCTAACGACCCAACCCGGCATCATCGAGGCCGGACCTGGGCCGAAACCTACCAGACCCTCGTTGACCAGTACATAGAAGAAGGTATGAACATCTATGGGCTGGTTGGCCACGAGTCCGTGAAGTCGAGTGTTGGTTTACCCGATTTCTTTCGAGACCATCGGGACCAGACCTCAAATAGAGCCCAGGCCGAGCGTTGGATTGCCGATTACGTGACCAATTTTGAGGAGATTGTCAAGCTATTCCGCCGGAAAGTAAAAATCTTTGAGTCCTTTAACGAGCCGGACGATTGGCACGGTCAGAAACGGGCCTGGATTCACCCGACCTGGTTCGCGGTGATGCTGACCGAAATCTACCGCCGGATAAAAATCGAACTGGGTCTTGACGATATTAAGCTCATTTCCGGTCCGCTGCAGGGGTTGGAAGAAAACAAAAATGAGACACCGACCAAATATCTGCGCGATGCCTATCAATACGGTAAGCAACGCCTGGGCTGGGGACGCGATATTCCTTATCCTTTTGATGGGGTGGGCTATCACCTGTACATTAAAGAGGCGTTCAACTCGAATTGGGCCGTTCAAGTCTCAGAGGTACAGCAGACCTACCGTCGCTATATTGATGGTATGCTGCGAGAGATTCGTATGGCCGAGGGGGACGATAGCGATAAGCAGTTGTATATCTCTGAGATAGGCTGGCCCAGCAATCGGGACACCCTGGAGGAGAAGGATTTTCAGGCCAGAAATTTGAGCCTGGCTTTAAACCTTTTGGCTGAAGATCCGGCCGTGGCCCTGGGGATCTGGTTCTGTACCGAGGACTTTGCCCCCGGTGAGAAGTTTTATGGATTATACCAGATGGGCCGGCCAACGTCTCAAGGACGTAAACCAGCCTATTACGCCTTCAAAGCCTTCTGTCAGGGCCTGTTGGCGGTACAATCTGCCGTGGAGAACCGCCCCGACTTAGAGGCAGTGACCCGTCCCCCTACTCCAGTTATTGCCAAACCTACGGTGACCGCCACTCAGCCTGCTGTCGCTGTGACCTCAACGCATCGGCCAAAGCAGCCCACTTCGCCCGGGGTAGCCGTCTCCGGTGGATCTACCTCTGCCCCCAAAAAGACCATCCGGCAAGAGTTAGCTGACATCAAAGAGCAACTAACCGAACTCCAAACTCAATTGGAGCAATTGCCCGCTCAACCCAGTGGGCCTACGGAGACCACGATGCAGGCCATCAGCCAGGAGTTAGCCCTGCTTAAACATCAAAATACTGAGCTGCAAAGTCAAATGGCTCAATTCCAGGCTGAACTACAACAATTTTCCACGCAGCAGACCTGGCTGCAGAACCAGGTTCAACAGTTGCAAACTCAACCGGTCGTTACCCCTGGAATCGGTCCGGGAGTCACGCCCGTGACCTCGCCTCCATCACCAGGGACCGGGGTTATTCCAGAGCCGTCCATCCAGGACATCAGCCAGCAGTTGAAACGGCATCCCACCCGGCGTTTCCCAACCCGCTCGTTGGACCAAATTCGACGGGTGATTGTTCATCACACGGCCATTCCGGCCAGGATTGGGG
>DAOUMU010000556.1:0-27319 GCA_034409055.1 Anaerolineae bacterium | reverse complement strand
AGTCCCCGGCTCATAAACTTAATGGACGTGTTTATCACGACAATTGGTTACATAACCTTCTCATTTCGGCCTCTATGGGAGGATACCGCCAATAATTCAAGTAACCACAGAAATCGTCAGAACTAGAAAAATCATAGTCAAAGCAAAACCCACGCCGAGCGAGACCAGGATAGCCAGCCCTACCCTACGGTCCTGTCCCATCAGCAACACCAGTCCCAGGGCCGGCAGCAAAGCAAAGCCGCCGAGAGTCACGCCCACCATTAATTTATCAAGGAGGGGATGGGCCATCATTTGGTTGAAAAAAATCAGTAAGGTGAAATCCATGGTGCTTTTCCTCTATGCCTCAAGGACCGGATAGTCCGGCTCCGGGATGCGTCCGGCAATCAAATCGGCCAGGCGGTGACGGGTGTGAGTCAGACTGGCCTCAACCAGCGTCTCTATCTTGAAAAGATGAACCTGCTGGCGGGCCATGTCTATCTCGGTGCGCAGGCAGCGCTGTTTTTGCCGGCGTTGGGCCGGGGTTGGCCGGTCAAAAAGATCGACCAGGGCTAAATATTCCTCTTCCACATTTTTGGCCTGGACAAAAGCGCAGGCACCTTGCAACATACGCTCCAGATCGGCCAGAGGGACGCGGGGGACAACGTCGAGTACCTTGATTGAGCAGAGCGCCTCGATGATGGCCGGATAATTTTGGATGCGTTGCCAGGCCGCTTCATCCAGGGCGGCAAAGGCGGTCCCAGGCGTGATGTGTTTAAATTGCAGCCAGGTTTCCCGACGCCACAAATGTTTTGAAACCTCATCCACGCACAGATGGCACAAGTAGCCCAAAACAAATGCCTGCGCTTCGGAGGAGAGATGGGCGAAAGGATAGCACAAAAAATCGGCTTGATGTTTGAGGAAAGCAGCACTGCGGTGGGAGGCCATAAACTCATAATCGCCCGTACGGTCAAAAAAATGGGTACCTTTTTGAGTCAACGTGGCCGAAGCTTTATCCACATCGGGCGCCACGCAGCCAAAACAAAACTGTCCATAGTAAGGCTGCCATGGCCCCGTCAATTCAGGCCAAATTTTTTCAGCAATAAGAAAATGGGTGTTGAAAGGGGCCATGTTTCGTTACGATTGCCTCGTACATCAGAGTATGTGACGCCAGAGGCAAGGCATAGAGCGTGTTGCGCGAAACGTAAAAATGCTATTTGCTGCCTGCAACCTGCCACCTTGCAACCTGCCACACTGCCACCTGTCACCTTGCCTGCAACCTGCCACCTGCTACCTGCTACCTTGCTACCTTGCTACCTTGCTACCTTGCTACCTTGCTACCCGTCACCACGTACCGAAACGTGGTCATCAAAATATAATACCCGGCCAACATGGTGCCGCGCAGGGTGCCGCTAATCTTGCTTTTACCGCCGAGGCGGGGGCGATACCGCACAGGGATCTCCTCCAGGCGAAACCCGGCCCGGGCTGCCTTGACCATCATCTCGGTCGGCCAGCCAAAGGTCATCTCCTGCATGTCCAGCGAGAGTAGTGCTTCTTTGCAAATGGCTCGGAAGGGGCTGAGGTCGGTTACAGGCAGACCGTATAGCCAGCGCATGAGGCGGGCAGTCAGCCAGTTACCGAAACGCTGCTGGAATGGCATCGCTTCGCGGGGCAAATCCCCTCGGGCCAAACGGGAACCTAACACCAGGTCAACCCGACCGGCCACAATCGGCGCGATCAGGTCGGTCATCTCAGCCGGGTAATCCGAATAGTCCCCATCCAGATAGATCAGAATATCGCCGTTGGCAGCCAGCGTACCGGCATAGCAGGCGGCTCCATAGCCCCGCTGCTCAGCTACGACGATGCGCGCACCCATCGAGCGGGCGATGGGAATGGTCTGATCGGTGCAGCCGTTGTCTACAACCAACACCTCCGCCTCAAGCTCCGGTGGAATATCGGCCAGCACGGCTTTGATGCTGTCTTCTTCATTTAGTACAGGTATAATGACGCTGATCTTTGGTTTCATCAAGTTATGTAGGGCAAGTTGCTAACTTGCCTGTAGCACCGTTAACAAGTTGGCAACTTATCCTACAAAAAAGTAATTTTATCGGCTCATTCTGTGTCAAATGAAGGAGTACCTGTTCGTCAAACTAATCGTCTGTCTCGGGACAAGTTAGCAGCTTGTCCTACAAAACGTTGCTGATATGTCAACGAATAGCCAAAACTCCGTTACCTCTTTACTCAACCCACTGGGTCTTATAATTTGCGCCGCTGTTGGCCTGGGCGCTTATGGGGGGATGGTCAATCTGCACCTGCAACACGGTACGCTGCGTGATTGGCACACGCCCCACACCCTGGCCTGGTACGGCCTGGCTTTTGTTGGTTACCTGGCAGCCATCTTGTGGAGCGAACATCGGCGAACCGCTTCATTGCCCCTTGTCTGGAGTGCGGCCATTGGGTTTCGATTGCTGCTCCTCTTCACCACGCCCACCCTTTCGGATGACGTCTACCGCTATTTGTGGGACGGTCACGTGGCCAACTATGGAGTTAGCCCTTACGCCTACCCGATCGACTCCCCAAAACTGGATTACCTGGACATTCCGCAGCGGGTCCTGGCCAATAATCGCTGGATGGCCAGTCCCTATTTACCGGCAGCGCAGTTTCTCTTTGCCGGGCTGGCCGGCCTGTTTCCCTTGCACCCCCTATTCTTCCAAATAGCCATGATTATCTTCGACCTGTTGAGCGGGATATTGATGGCCAAGCTGTTAAAAATAGCCGGATTACCCGGCTACCGGATTTTAATCTATCTCTGGAATCCACTGGTCATTGTCGAAGTGGCTCACGGAGCCCACGTCGACGCCTGGATGATCTTTTTAACTATGCTCACCTTATGGTTAATATTCTGCTCACCGCAGGCCAAAATGTCAACCTGGCTGGCTCCAATGATCCTAGCCCTGGCTACCCTGACCAAAATCCTGCCCCTGTTGCTGTTGCTTATCCTGTTCTGGCGCTGGCGGTGGAAGCCGCTGGCGCTGTATGGGGTGGTGACGATCGCCTGGCTGATCCCTGCTGCTCTACGCGCTGGCGGCTGGGGTCTAACCGGTCCCCTGGACGGAACCGGCCTTTTTGGGGCTTTGCGCATTTACACCGACCAGTGGAATTTCAATAGCGGCCTCTTTCACTGGCTAGGGGTTGATCTGCTGCCCCGGTGGGGACTGGTTGAGGCCACTGATTGGGCCAAGCGGGGTGTTGGCCTGGTTTTCCTGGCCATCCTGGCTGTAGTCTGGCTCCAGGCTCGCCGGCAGCTGGATGTCCGCTCCACCCTGCGCCTCATGGCCGTACCTTTTATGGCCTATCTCCTGCTGACCACCACCGTCCATCCCTGGTACGCCTTGCTTCTGCTGGCCTTTTTGCCCTTTTTACCCCCGGTCCGCGGCGAGTCCCCCTGGCGCTGGCTGGCCGTTGTACCCTGGCTCTACCTCAGTGCCACCGTGCCCCTGTCTTACTTAACTTACCTCGACCCGCTTAATTTTCGAGAGTTGGAATGGGTGAGGCGGACGGAGTGGTGGCCGGTGTTGGGGTTGGTAGCAGTGTGGATTATCTGGAGGGGATATGTAAAAGTGAAACGTAAAACGTGAAACGTGATGACTTAGGATCATGTGTGTGCTACGTAATGTAGCAGGCTTTGATGAGTAAATAGATGAAGCTTCACGATCAAGATGGGCACGTCTGACTCAAAAAAGGCCAGAGCGTACAGCGTGGCGTAAAAGGCACTGGCGTCGACGGCCAAGCCACTGTTCGTCACCCCGGCAAAATAAGTGGCCCGCAACGCCGCTTGATCAGGCAAGCCAGGGGCAATCAGGCCAAACAGCTCGGTTTGCAGTTGAGCGTCAATCGACCAGACCCCCTCCGGGTTGAGGGCCGCGCTGCCGGTATCGGGGGGAATTTGGAATCCACGATTCATCCGGGAACTGTTCCAGAGGCTGATTTCTGATCGCCATCTCTGGCTTCATATCCGCAAAGCTTCCAGTTGTGGTCGAAGTGAATATTTGAGGTTGTGCTTCCGGATGAGACCTTCCAGATAGGAACGCCATTCCGGGGCTCGGTCCGCACCCAGATAAGCCTGGCGAGCTTTCTCCAGCCAGCGAATCGCATGATGATAATGTTTCGACCGGCCAGCATCCATGATTTGCTCCGCCTGTTTTTTGCACTGCCGGATAACCCAATCGGGGTGGCTCTGCCAGACCGCTTCAACAACCCGGCTCAATGTGTGGTAATCCGTATAGCCCTGACGATCAATGGTACGAATCGCCTCGTTAAGCATACCTTCATGCAGATAGATGTCTATTCTATGATGAGCATAATCGGCAGTGGCCAGTTGGTCGAGCAGTTCAGACTTAACCGAAGGCCACTCCGCCCCGGCGACAGCTTCTGCAGCTTGATAATCTTCCAGGAAAAATGGGCCAGCAAAGGCAGTTCGGGCCGCCTTTAAGGCGACGTTCGACTGTGACATCTCAGCCGCCAAATCACGCAACCAGCGGGCTAAAGGCAATGTTTCACCTTGGAGAGTGAGGCCGTGTTCAGCAATTTTGAGGGCTTCGGCAGGCTGATTCTGGTCGCGCAGCGCCTTGGCCAGGGCCAGGGCCTCGTTCGTGGTGGCCATGTATTGCATAGCGCACTTAACTGCTTCTTCACTGCGCCCTAACTTGACCAGCATGGTCAAGTATAGGGCCATCTGTCCTTCCGCTTCGGCCAGATAGAGATACTCAGTGGTTCGTCCCTGTCGCTCCAGCACGTTGAGCCGGGCTACGGCCAGGTCATCAGCGTACCAGGGGGCTTCATCCGCCCAGGCCCCTTTGTCAGTGATGTGGCCTTGCAACACCTTTTTCAGCGGAGGATAATCCCAGCCCTGCTCGGCGGCACCGATAGCAGTACCAAACCCTTCATCAATACCGTAATCGGCAATCTCGTTTTGCCAGGTGGTCAATTTTTGGCCCAATGCCTGCCGCTCCTGGGGAGATAGGTCAGCGCTGAGGATGGCTTCGGCAAAGAGGGTTCCCAACTCGGCAAATAACATCGCTGAAGCTCCACCTTCGTAATCAACCTCATGCCACTGGCCCACGAAAACTTCGGTCACCGGCTCTAAAATAAGCAGTGCGTTTCGCCCTTCGCCCCCTTCGATAAAGGGTTTGGCCTTGTCAACCAGGTCTTGTATTGCAGCGACGGCATCACTATCGCCTGCCCAGTAGTCCCTCTCGTCGTAATAGTAGTTATTCATCACATACTGGGCCTGCTTACGGAAGACTGCGGGATCGAGCGGTGTCTGGCGCTGACGGGACTGGTCGGGCTGGTCTGTCTCAGCGGGTGTTGAGCGGGTGGACAGTTGCATCTCGACCCAATCAACCAGGCGCGGCTGGTCTGATAGTATGCCGGTCAATAATTCGAGCAATTCATCCCGCTCTAACTGACCCAGCAGTTCTTCCACCGGCGGACGCTCGGTCACCCGGTCGGGCTGGTGTAAGTAGGTCAACAGGACAGCCACAATATGCTTGCAATCACCACCCCAATCATAAGGACAGGTGCAGTCGGTGGAGATGATTTGATCTCCGGCCAACTGGATGATCACCCGGTAAGGTTCATAGCTACTGCCTTCAACCTCGGCGGTTAGGAAATCACCCCGTTTCTGCAAATCATAGACAGCACCACCTTCATAATAATCCTGGCCGCGCTCAAAGGATTTTGCCGTGGCCAAACTGCGGATAGTGGCTTCGGTGATGGGCATGAGAGTACCTCCATTTTCATCCCTGTGCGGTTCGATAAACCAAGCATAAGGAACTCATTATACAACAAGTTCTTCTATCTTTCATACTTTCGAGTTTACTGAGTATAATGTTAAAAATCTTACAGTATGCCGCTACTTTCGCCCTTATACTGTCCGAATGTAACCATTTTGTAATTTTTATGATCTATACTGGGTATTGTCGCAAGAGTTCGGGGGGGGCCTTAGAACAGATTGGAGGACTGGAAGGCTGTACGAATGAGCTTGCGCATCAGGCCGGTCTTCCACCCTCCAATCTGTTAAGTTTCCGGGGGTATATGCTGCCAGTTGGGCTCACCTTAATTTATTGAGTAGATACGTTTTAGAGAAGGATACGTTTTATGGCAAGGTAGCAGCGTCGTTTGCTTGCTACCTTGCTGTTTGTTACCTGCTATAATGTGGGCACCTGCATGCGCCTCTCCTGGCCAAAAAAGATGATGGCCCAGAGTAAGGATAAGATATGTCGCTAACCAACCTGTTAAAGCTCGATTTCAAGTCATTCTTGCCGCTGGTGCTGTCCGGCAATCGCAGCCTGATTGGCCTGCTGTGGCTGACCTCGCTGCGTTGGAAATTGCCGCCCACCTTCACCGCTCCGGCCGGGCACAGGAGCCTGATGGACTGGCTACAACTGGAGGTGGCCTACCCGACCGTGGGTCTCTACGCCGATTTTGTGGCCGGAATCGTCATCCCCAATTTTATCCTGTTTGCCTGGCTGACCTTTTTCATTGAGTTGGTCATTGGCCTGTCATTAACCCTGGGATTGTTCGGTCGCCTGGGGGCCGTTCTGGGTTTACTCTGGTCATTCAATCTGGCTATCGGACTGTTGTCGGTGCCGGGCGAGTGGCCCTGGTCCTATCTGATGCTTATTATGTGGCACGGGTTATTTCTGGTTTCCACCAACCAACAGAAATGGAGTCTGGATTCACTGAGGCCGCATTTGACGGACGGTCACTAAATTAATAACATTGGGGGTAACTTTCAAGCACACATAATGAAAAATTTACAGGAGAAGAGATGCCTCCCAAACCGTGGAAAACCCTGAGTTCCCAGGAGATTTACCTCAACAACTGGATCCGGATACGTGAAGACGTGGCCGAAATGCCCAATGGCCAAACCACCATTTACGGGGTATGTGAACTGGGTGAGTGTGTGGGAGTGCTGCCCTTTGTAGACGACGAGCACGTAGTGATGGTACGCCAATATCGTTACGTGCAGCAGGAGAATCACCGTTGGGAAATGCCCACCGGTGGCCTCAAACCGGGCGAGTCGCTTGAAACGGCCGCCCAACGAGAATTGATGGAAGAAATTGGCTATCGGGCCGGTACCCTGACCTGGATTAACTCTTTCTATTCATCCAAATCTGTTTGCCAGGAAACGGCCCATCTATATATCGGGCACAACTTAGTCCGGGCTGAGGCCCTTCCTGATGAAACCGAGTTCCTGGAAGTGGCCATCCTGCCCTTTGCCGACGTGCTGGATATGGTAATGAGCAGCGAAATTCGCGATAGTATGACGGTGATCGCCGTTCTGCATGCGGCCCAATTGCGCCACCAGGCATCACGCTCCTGAGTCTTAGAAAAAATCTTCCCGGAAGCTACAGTGGGTTGTACTGGACAAAATATGGCTACGATGGCAACTTTTGGGCCAATTAAAGCTACTTTATAGCTTCCGGGACGGTTGTTCACCTCCTAATTGCGCAGGTTGAAAAAGTATGAAACGAGCCCTACTTGTCATTGCCAGGCGGCCAAGAGCCGGCCAAACCAAAACCCGGTTGACCCCACCGCTGTCCGGGAAGCAAGCCGCCCAACTGTATGAGTGTTTTTTGCGAGACACGCTCAACCTGGCTCGAGCAGTACCAGCGGTTAGTCGTTTCATTCTCTATACGCCGCCCGGTGAGGTGGACTATTTCAAGCAACTGGCCCCAGATTTTGAGCTGCTAGCGCAAGTAGGCCACGGGCTGGGGGAACGCCTGGACAACGCGCTGACCCATTGCTTGAATCACGGTTTTGACCAGGCGGTGGTTATGAACAGTGATGGCCCGACTTTGCCAGCCGCACACCTGGTCCAGGCTTTTGAGCGGCTCAACCAGACTGATGTAGTGCTCGGCCCCTCAGAAGATGGGGGGTATTACCTGATCGGTTTAACCCAACCTCGTCCCCGTCTACTCCGTGAAATCGAAATGTCTACTCCCCGCGTCCTGCGAGACACCTTGGTCTTGGCCGAGCAGGAGAAGCTAGAAGTGGCCCTGTTGCCAACCTGGTACGACGTAGACACCATCGAAGATTTGGATCGTATGGCGTCCGAATTGGACCATAAGCCCGACGGGTTGGCCCGTCATACCTATGAATTTTTGAGCCGCCATAAG
The DNA here is from genome assembly GCA_034409055.1 of Anaerolineae bacterium. Classification (GTDB taxonomy): domain Bacteria; phylum Chloroflexota; class Anaerolineae; order 4572-78; family J111; genus DAOUMU01. The sequence continues at coordinate 19,160 of DAOUMU010000556.1, read as the reverse complement.
GAGATAAGAAACCAGAAAACGGCAGCAGTGAAAGGAATTCTGTAGTGCTAATTTTAGCTATTTTAACCGGTATTGTAACGTAAGATTTTTCAGGTATTATGTATCATGTTTTAGGAACTACTAACACCGATAGATATCATAGGAGGGGACTTACAATGTTAGAATCGAAAGATGTGCGAGCTATTAGAAGACCCGTTGCCATTCTGCGGGTGGCGCTGGGAGTAATTATCCTGGTTACGTGGTGGGAAAACTTTCAAAAAGGGGTATATACGGCCGACGGTATTACCGGGCTATTTAACTATATCTTTAACGACGTTGGGGGCGGCACCATGCTGGGGTATCGAGGGATCATCCAAAATACCATTTTGCAGTTCCCCGGTGCATTTGCCGCCTTTCAGATGATCGCTGAATTTCTGATGGGCCTGGGGCTGGTGGTGGGAGGTTTAACCCCGCTGGCCGGGCTTGGGGCCACTTTCTTTTTCCTCAACCTCTTTTTTGCCTTTTTTGGCGGCAGCGAGTGGATCTGGACTTACGTTTTGCTGACCGTGTCAGCCCTGGTCGTGGCCCTGACTCGAGCAGGCCGATCTTTGGGTTTTGATGCCAGGTTGGTCAAACGGCGAGGAAGACCACCATTTCCCTTCCTTTGGTAAATCTCTGTGTTCATCCTCCTGGAAATATTCTACCTGTTCAGCGCCACCTTACTGGCTATCTACGGCCTCAATAGCTTGCTACTAACCTGGCTATACCGGCGACAAGCGGCGGCGAATAAGCGAATGGCGAGTAGTGATTCGTCATTCGCCCACCTGTGCCCGGTAGGGTATGTGCCATCCGCAGATTCCCCGGCCAGGGTAACCGTGCAACTGCCCGTTTACAATGAGCGTCACGTCGTTGAACGTTTGATAGAGGCTGTGGTTAATTTAGACTGGCCGGCGGAGCGATTGCAAATTCAGATTTTAGACGACTCCACCGACGACACCCGCCAAATCATCGCTGCGGCTCTGGCCCGGCAACGCGCCAGCGGAGCGCAGATGCAGCTTGAGCACGTTCGTCGCCCCGACCGGCGCGGCTTCAAAGCCGGGGCGCTCCAATATGGACTGGGTTTGGCCACGGGCGAGTTCATTGCCATTTTTGATGCCGACTTCATTCCGCCGCCTGACTTTCTGCAAAAAACCATTCCGCGCTTGAGCGATCCAGCGGTGGGGTGCGTCCAGACCCGTTGGGGGCACGTCAACCCAGACTCATCCCTCCTGACTCAGGCCCAGGCGCTGGGTATCGACGGCCATTTTGTCGTCGAGCAGTCTGCCCGCCACTCGATCAAGGCCTTTCTTAATTTCAACGGTACAGCCGGCGTCTGGCGACGGGCCTGTATGGTGGATGCCGGGGGCTGGCAGGGGGATACGTTGACCGAAGACCTGGACCTGAGCTACCGGGCTCAGTTGCGCGGCTGGCGTATTACTTACCAACCGGAGACGATTGTACCGGCCGAGTTGCCGGTTCAAGTTGACGCTTTCAAGCGACAGCAGTTTCGCTGGGCCAAAGGCAGCATCCAAACGGCCCTAAAACTTCTAGGACGACTGTGGCACGCGCCGCAACCGCTGGGGCTCAAATTGATGGGGACTTTACATCTGACCAATTACAGCGTCCACCCGCTGATGCTGCTAAACCTGCTGCTGACCCTGCCGATGACGACATCTAACAGCCCCTTTTTACTCTTAACGCCCCTTTTCGCCCTCAGTGCCATTGGCCCCCCTCTGCTTTATTGGACGACGATACGCACGAACTCCTGGTCGTTACTGGCCCGGTTGGGACGACTGGCTTTGCTGATCGCCTTGGGGACCGGTCTGTCGGTCAATAATACCCGAGCCGTGCTGGAGGCTATCTTGGGTCTTAACAGCGAATTTAAGCGCACCCCCAAATTTGCCCTGATCGGCCAATCCAGGACCTGGCAGACTAGCACCTATGCCCTTCCCCGCGACCCGACGGCCTGGCTGGAACTAATCCTGGGTCTGTACGCCCTGGGCTTATTGGGCTGGACACTCAGTTTGGGGATATGGTGGTTAGTCCCCTGGCTGGTGTTGTATGGTAGCGGATATAGTTACGTCTCCGTCCTGACCTTTGTGCAGGCCTGGCAGACGAAAGTAGCCAAGGCCAAGGCGGCGGTTTAGGCCGGTGCTGTTACTGCCGCTCCCACCAGACTCTAATTTCGGCCCGGCCCACCTGTTCCTGGTATTCCACGACAACAGTATGGTAACCTGCCCCCAGGTTGCCAAAATGCCCCTTTACCGTGCCACTCTCCTCTTTATACTGGTCGACAATAAGCCAATCGTCCAGATAAATCCTGACCCGGTCTCTATCGGCCACCTCGGCCACGAATTTATAATCGCCGCCGTCAAAAAAGAGGGTTTGTTTCCAGCGGACAGAAAAATGGTTGCCATCCATCCCCTCGGCCGGTGAGCCGTAGTCCCAGTCAAAATCAATGCTTTCGTCTTGCCGAATCAGAAAGACCGGTTCTTGCAGCTCAGAATTGTCGTAATACTCGCCCCGCCACTGGGCATCAACAAAGAGGGTCTTTTCGGCCCACACTTTGACGTGAGCGTGGCCGCCCGACTCAAAATATTCGACCGTAATGGTGTGGATGCCCGCCTGGATATCGGCAAAGCTGCCGCTGTGAGTTGTGGGAGTGGAGGTGTGCCAGGCGTCAATCACCAGCCAACCGTCAACATAAATCCTGATACCGTCGTCCGCTTCGGCAAAAAAGCGATAGTCGCCGCCTTCGAAAAAGTCGAACAGGCGCGTCCAACGGACCGAAAAATTATCGGCGGGAATGTTGGGCGCAGGGCTGTCCAAAATCCAATTGAAATCAATCAGCGGGTCCTCACGGATCAGAACCGGTTCTCCCAACAAACTGGCATTGTCGTAATACTCGGCCCGCCAACTGTCCAAAGAGAGGGGCGGTCCAGGCGTCATCAAGGAGGTCGGTGTAAGCGGGGGCGTGGCGGTCGCGGTAGGCAGAGCCGGGGACTGGACCACCACTCCGTGCGCCACCGGCAAGTCAGCCAGATCACCTTGACAGGTCACGAAGGGGCAGTATACCCATCCTACCTGTTGCTGCTCAGTTTCGACCAGTAGCCAGGAACCATCGGCCGCCCGTTTGAGGACAGATAAAGACGCTCCGGTGGGCAAGGTCCTGATCAGGCCATAACTGGTACCGGGACCTTCTCGCAAGTTAAGAACATTGACCCCAACCGTACACCGGATGTGTATCGCCGAGGTCGGCGTTGGTGGGGCAGGAACAGGAGAGGGCAGGGGTGATAGCGTATCTCCCCCACTGGTGAGAGCAAACGGGCTGGGTGTGACGGTCGGGGTAGGCGTGGAAACGTCCTGCAAGATTGCGTAGGCGGTTGGAGTGGGAGGAGATGGGGTGGAGGTGGGGCGACGGGGGGTCGGCGAGCGAGGTAGCAAACTGGCCGGCTCAGACGTAACCGACGTTGCGGTACGGGTCGGCTGAACCGTGGCAGTAGCCGGTGGGGGCGAATGGGTCCGTAACCGGCTGGCTAAAAAAATAATGGCAACCACGATCAGCGGCAGACCAAACCAGATGGCCAGGCTAAATTTTGGACGGGGTTTGTTTTCCATTTTGCTATCTTTGTAGTCCATTTCAGCGGTCTACCGTCGACGGTCGCCGGTCAAGCTGTCAATGCGTCGGAAATGGCCTTGAGCGACACGTCGTATCGAAATTGGGTGTGACGATGGCCGCCGTCGAACTCCTCATAGATATAGGGTACATTCAATCGGGCCAGACGTTGGCAAAAGATGCGCGCCCCGTAATGGAGAGCATACTCATCTTGATTACCACAGTCAAGGTAAACCAACTTCAGTTGGCGCAGGGCCTCAACATACGAATCGTTCTGAAGCATCGTGACCGGGTCCTGGTCAAGCCAGCGCCGCCAAACATTGGCTCGTAGTTCGCCAGTCGTTGGGTCAAAGGGGAGGTCGAAGCCGCAAGGAGAGGCAGAATTGGGGGAGTAACAGGCTGACATGGCGGCAATATGAATGATGTCGAAAAAGTTGGCCGGCTTGGGATGCATTTTTGGAGAAAAACTGGTCAAAAATTCGGCCAGGGCCTCTGCCGATTGGAGAGAGAGGCGAGCCGTGGCGTTCAAGAATTTGATAAAGTCGGGCTTATAACTGTACTCAAAATACATATCCCCACTGTGACAGGCCAGTGCGCCAAAAATATCCGGATGGCGCATGGCCTGCACCAGCGCACCGTAGCCACCGGAGGATTTACCGGCGATGGCTCGATAGCCGGCTTCGGCCAGGGTACGGTAGCGCCGGTCGATGAAGGGGACCAATTCGTCAGTTAAATGATCTTCATAACGTCCGGTAGCCCCGGAGTTAAGGTATTGGCTGCCACCGTAACGGGTAAAACAATCGGGCATGACGATAATCATAGGTGGGACCTGGCCGGTGGCAATCAGCCTATCCATTCGCTCCTGGATATTCTCATCAAAGGCAGAATCATTGAGTAGAAACGTCCCCCGTCTGGTGAAACCGGTTAACAAGTAAACTACCGGGTAGAGGGCTTCACTTTGACCATAGCCGGGTGGCAGATAGACGGGTACGCGGCGAGTATGAGGGTCACCCAAAGGATTGTCGCGCAGCAATTCGCTGGTAATCGTTTCAAAGATAACCTGACTGGCGGTGGTCATTGCTTCTTCTCCTCTGTAAATAGACCTTGTAGGACAAACTTAAGTTTGCCCTACGGTACGGATATTTTCATCATTGGTGGTGTGTCAACACTCTGATAACTCCTGAGTTTATTAGGGGGCGAAACGTAAGCGAGGGCACTCCTATGCCCCGTTGACGCATAGCGCACAGTTTCGCCCCAAAATCCAAATAAAACATAAAGCCAAAACTGATACTTGTCAAGTAACGACAACGACCCGATTATTTTTGAATCATACCCCAGTCTGGGCCAAATGTGGTATAATGCGAGTGTTTCCAAACTCAATTATTAGTGTCTATGTCGGATGCCTTGTGGAGGACAGACCAAGATGAGTGCAGACACACGAGCTTCAACCTTCTTCGTCGCTGGCGGTAATCTGCATCCCAAATCTGAATCCTACGTGAAGCGACCAGCGGATGATGAACTGTTCAACCAGGTTCTGGCCGGTGAATTTTGTTACATACTGACTGCCCCTCAAATGGGCAAGTCCAGCCTCATGGTTCGTACTATTTCACGTTTGCAAGAGCAAGGAGTCCGTACAGCCATCGTTTATCTGGCCGGGTTAGACTCGAACGCCAGTGTTGAGCAGTGGTACCAGGGGTTGTTCCTGCGCTTGAAGTTCCAGTTGAAGCTCTCGGTAGACCTGGATACATGGTGGTGGGAACGAGTCGCTATCAGCCCGACGCAGCGCTTCACCGATTTCCTGCGTGAGGTGGTCTTAGAAGAAATCAAGGAGCCGGTCGTTATCTTCATTGACGAAGTAGAGGCCATGTTGAATCTGAATTTTGCCCCGGAGTTCTTGGCCGCTATCCGGTTTAGCGCCAACGCTCGCCCTACCGAAGCCACCTACCAACGGCTGACCTTCGTTCTCCTGGGCGTGGCTATCCCCACTGATCTGGTCAAAGACGACCGCCAATCCCCTTTCAACATCGGCCAAAAGATAAACCTGGCTGAATTTATCTGGGAAGAGGCCCAAGTTTTGCAACAGGGGCTAACAGCCGTCTACCCGGAACAAGGCGAGGCCATTTTTGCTCGTATCTTCCATTGGACAAACGGTCATCCTTACCTGACCCAGAAGTTATGCCTGGCCGCAGTAAAGGAGGATGGACACTGGCCGGAGGATCAAGTCGAGGAGGAGGTCGACAGGCTGGTAGAAGAACTGTTTCTTCTGCCAGCCTCCCACAAAGAGGCCAATCTGCAACGTGTGCAAGACAGCCTTGAGAACAACCCGCGCCGCAACCGGCTGTCAAGCCTCTATCGCCAGGTTTGCCAGGGGAAAAAGGTGTCCGTGGATGAACAATCCCTCGACCAGGAGCGCCTGAGAACCATCGGTTTGGTGCGGGTCGAACAGGGTATTTTGCAGGTACGCAATGAGATCTATCGCCGGGCTTTCGACCTGGACCGAATCAAAGCCAAGAAATCAGTGAATTGGATGCCCTACGTCGTCATTATCTTAACGTTATTCTTCCTTGTGCTGGCCGGGGCGATTGGATTCTACCTTTATCAGCAGCGGCAGCACATGCTCGCAGCCGAGGCGCAGGTATTCATCGACAGCTTTAAAAGCACGACCGATCCCACCGAACGTCTCACCAGCCTGGCCGGCTTGTTCGATCTGTCCGGTTACAGTGACCAGGCCCGACAGTTATTCTACGAGGAACTAAGCTCAACAGAGCAACTGGCCCTGTTTGATCTGGCTGACCCGCAGACGAAGGGAGCCGAGTTACTGACCGTGGTCAAGGGAGTGTACACGGCCCCCAACATAGAAAACAAGGCGGAAGGCAATGCCTTATTGGAAGCGATGGCTCAACCCCTACTGAAATTAAACGAGCCATTGTCTCTGGAAGCAATCAGCCTGGAGATAGAGATCCGGCAATGGCTAAAAGGGCGAGATTATTACGCCCAGGGAGCCTACCAGCAAGCCGTTTCCACGTACAATATTGCCCTCAGCTTGAACGATCGTAACCCAGGGCTTTACTTTGACCAGGGTCTGGCCTACGCGGCTCTGGATAACACCGATCAGGCGCTGAACAATTTCGAAATTGTCTCAGGCCTGGATAAACGTTGGCAGAAACAGGTGCAACAGGCGGTGGCCAACGATGCTCCACTCTACGTCGCCTTGTGGCACAAGCAGAGGACATACCAGGCTTTGGCTGCCCTGGTAAACACGCCGACCCCCAGGCCCACAGTGACGCCTTTGTCTACTGCTATAGTAGTGACAGCAGCCACCCCAACGCTTTCGCCTACGCCAACACCGGTTGTCATTATCCCCACGACTTCGCCTACTCCAGCCCTGCCAACAGCTACGCCACTGCCCTCACCCACCTGGGCGCCAACACCGGCCCCTATAAGACTAGCCTATGTTGTCACCGAGGGAGAGTATCACACCCTATTCCTGGCCGATTTGGTCAATCTGACCGTCACCGATTCCGAATCCCTGGTTCCCCGTCGAGCCTCCAGTCCGACCTGGTCGCCCGACGGTCAGCGCATCGCTTTCCTCGGCGAAGTAGGGATTGAATACGAGCTTCCTGGTGCGCCGGGAGGTGGTGGCATCTGGATCTATGATCTGAAGACAAAAGCACCCACCTTACTACGTGAAGTCAGCCAGGTTAGGTACGTGGCCTGGTCACCGGAGGGGTCACTGATCGCCTACGAATCGACCAAGGATACCGGCGAGGCTCGAATTTTCTTCATGGATTTAGCCGGAGTGGATAGGCCGGGCAATATTCGGGGAGAACAACCGGTCTGGTCACCGGATGGCAGCCGCATCATCATACGAGCTTGCCGGCCAGAGTGTGGTCTGTGGCTGGTAGATCTCGATGGGAGAAACCTCCAACAGATCACTTTCGACAGCAGTGATAGTTTTCCGCATTGGTGGGGTAACCAGGTTGTTTTCGCCTCACAACGAGGGGGGAACTGGGATATCTATCGCCTCAGTATGGATGAGACCGGTCAATTGCAGGGTCAAGTAAAGCAATTGACGACCGATCCCTCGCACGATACAACCCCAATCCACACCCCTGATGGTCAGTACATCTTTTTCCGTTCCAGCCGTGACGGTCAGTGGGCCATCTGGGTAATGAACGTTGACGGCACAAACCAACGTCACCTGCTCCAGACCGACGGTAGCGATGCCTGGAACCGGGAAAAAATTTCGATTGCCGGAAACGCTCGATAAGGAACTTGATACCACATTCAAATAATGTAGGGCAAGTTGCTAACTTGCCCGCAACGCTTTGACAAGTTAGCAACTTGTCCTACAAAAAAATAGCCCAATACCCTGCTTTGTGGTAAGATATCACTCTATTGTCAATCTTTGTGCATAGGGAGTGTGGCTTTGGATATTTGTGTTATCATTCCAACCTACAACGAAAAAGAGAATATCACTGATTTAGTCGAACAGATTCTGGGGTTGAAGCTTAAGGTGGGAGTGGTTATTGTAGATGATAACTCGCCAGATGGCACCGGCCAAATTGCCGATGCCCTGGCCAAGAAATATGCCGGAGTCAGCGTTATCCACCGGAGTAAAAAACTGGGCCTGGGTACTGCCTATATGGCCGGGTTTAAAAAGGGACTGGCAGACGGGGCCGACCGGCTGGTGACGATGGACGCCGACTTTTCACACAACCCTTCTTATATCCCTGAACTGGTGACCTTGGCTAACCATTTTCATCTGACTATTGGTTCTCGCTATGTGCCGCAAGGGGGCATACTCAATTGGGATTGGCGACGTCGTTTCTTGAGTTGGGGGGCCAATCTTTTTGCTCGGACGATGCTCGGCTTAAAAGCCAACGACTGCACCGCCGGTTTTCGCTGCTACCATCGAGAGGTCTTGCTCAATATTGACCTTGACCGGATTTTCTCTAATGGCTATTCCTTTTTGGTTGAAATGCTTTTTAAGTGTCAACGGAAAGGGTTTACGGTGGGAGAAATTCCGATCATCTTTGCTAACCGGGAACGAGGACAATCCAAAATATCCAAACGGGAAATTTATAAGGCCATGTATACCGTTATGCGCTTATCTGTAAGCAGGCTACGCCCCCAGCCACGGGTCCAGGTATCAACACTGCCCCTTCCCTCAGACAATACAGACCACTCAACCAACTTGGTAAAAAAAACGATTCCTCCTTCTCTTTAAGGCGAATAGATTTTTTCCTATTTTGTTATAGAATTTCCCACTTTAATCCCCACCGCAATTAAACCTCAAAGACGAAGAACCTCCGGTTTCGCTAGTGAAGATACTTTTCGGCTTCGCTACGCTACGCCTCAGAGTGACCAGATGAATAGTTACGATGCTGGTAATGTGACAAAAGGCCCATGTTAAGGAGTAAGGTTTGCGTGATAAAATACAAACTACTAACTCTATCTACATTACCAGGAAAATCAAATGAATCTCTCAGTTCTAAAATCAGAAAGCTTTAAGTTATTCCTCATCAGTTTTTTAATCTTATTTTTTGAGCTGGTCTGTATACGCTGGCTGTCATCTTATATTCTCTATCTGGGATATTTTACCAATTTTGTCCTGTTGGGCTCGCTGTTGGGAATTGGAGCCGGGGCGATTCTGGCGCACAAGCCGTATAGGTTAATTAAGTGGTTACCTACTCTTTTGTTTGTTTTTCTAACCGGTATTCTTTTTGCCAGAGCGCAGGTTAACCCTCAGACTGAAAATTTGATCTACTTCACCACAGAAACCGCTACTATTCGTCTGCCTCCGTATGTTTTGTTACCGGTTATTTTCATCAGTGTGACCGTTATATTTACTTTCCTGGCTCAAGACCTGGGGGTGTTGTTTACCAAGTTTGCTCCCTTAAGGGCTTACACTATAAATATAATCGGTAGTTTGGCCGGTATTGCCTTTTTTACCCTAATGAGTTTTCTTTCATTACCCTCATGGGTCTGGTTTCTGGCGGCTGTTATTTTGATTATTCCGTTTTTACCCGTTGAGCGCTCGTTTGGGATAAATATTATTTTGCTGTTGGGTTTGGTAGCAGCCATTGCTGCGAGCGATTACGCTTATGTGAATATTTGGTCCCCTTATTATCGCCTTAACTTGATTCAATTAGAAATTGATGGAGTTTACTCTGTAGGTCCCAGACGGATGGGTGAATTAGGCGACAATTATGCTTTGATGGCTAATGGTATTTCCCATCAAGAATTTACAACTGTAGAGGGTAGCGAACCTTTTTATTTTCTGCCCTATACAGCTTTCGATGAAAAACCTGCTTATCAAAATGCGTTGGTCATTGGCGCAGGCGGTGGTAATGACGTTGCCATTGCGCTAGAATATGGGGTGCAACACGTTGATGCAGTAGAGATTGACCCGCGTATTGTTGAGTTGGGGCAAACCTATCATCCAGCCAGCCCCTACAATGATCCCCGGGTGACTGTGCATACAGATGATGCTCGATCTTTTCTGGAGAAAACAGATACAAAATATGATGTTGTTATTTTTGCTCTGCCCGACTCGCTGGTTTTGGCCACAACTTCCAGCAATATTCGACTGGAAAGTTTTCTTTTTACAAAGGAATCGTTTCAAAGCGTCAAAGAGCATCTAAAGCCAAACGGCCTCTTTGTATTGTACAATTACTATCGTAACGAGTGGTTGATTGATAAAATCACTTCGATGTTAGCTGAGAGTTTTGATGAACCACCGGTTACGTATCGCTATTCAGAACGAAAATATCGATTCTTTGCCACCATTTTTGCCGGTCCCAAATCTCAAGAGTTGGATTTGACCAAAGCCGGGTTTAGCCAGCCGTCCAATGAGCGATTTGTACCGGCTACGGATAATTGGCCTTTTCTTTACATGCGAGAACCTTCTTTACCGGGTTTCTATACAGGTGTTCTTTTACTAATTCTCCTCTTTTCCTTTATGTACATTAACTGGTTATCTCCTAAGGGGGTTATCGGCAAACATGGTCTACCTTTCTTTTTTATGGGCAGTGCCTTCACGCTTTTAGAAGCCAAGAGTATTGTGCAATTTCTATTACTCTTTGGGGCTACTTGGCTGGTGAACTCGTTGGTGTTTTTTGGTATCTTGTTGGTTGTTTTAATTGCTAATTTACTGGCAGCCCATTATAAATTCTCCAAGATATGGGTTTTATACCTTTTCTTGTGTCTTGCTCTTGCCCTTAACTTTATCATTCCCCTGGAAACTTTCTTGTTTGACAATCTTGTCATCCGCTATGTACTGGCGACAGCTTTTCTCTTCTCACCCATCTTTTTTGCCAACGTTATCTATAGTACTATTTTTCGAGATACGGAAATGGCTAATGTGGCTTATGGGGCCAATCTACTGGGGACAATGGTTGGGGGAGCGACGGAGTATTTAGCCCTGTACTTTGGTTATCACAACTTGATAATCTTTGCCGGTTTGTTCTATTTCTTGGCTTTTTATTTCATTACCCAATACAAGCAGCAAAAGAAACTTATACCTGTGGCGGTTGGCAAATAAAAAAACAGGAATTTGCTTAGCAACCTCAATCTTATGCCAAAAGATATGTCCCCCCCTGTTAAAGCCCTCATTGATGATAAGGCCATTTTGTCATGGTACCATCTACCCTATTTGTTAGGCGCCATCTTGGCCTCTTTTCTCCTGGTCCTCGCTATTCAATACGGTAGCGGCTATTATAACTATATCAGCATCCTGTTTTTAATGATTTCTGTTAGCCTGTCTGTACTGCTTGTCCCGGCTCTTTTTCTGGCTCAAGTACCCTCAACAGCCAAAAAAAAATCGCGTAGTTTCTCAACAGGCACTATTATTTTGTTCACAACGATCATGCTTATTCTTGAGCTAGGTCTGGGTTTACAGGATGTCTACATTCACTACAATCAAATTCCTCTTTTTCCGCCCTTTGCTAAAGGTATGGGCTGGGTTGTCGTTTTTCTGGTGGTCACTTACTTGCTTGAGGTGCCGGACTTTTCTGGCTATCGAATTTTTACTACCCTAACCAGGCATAGGTTCGCTCTGATGATCTTGCTGAGTGTTATCCTGAAAATTGTAACCGTTTTTGCCTCTTATATTAACAAGATAGATGTTGGCATTATGATGCAAGAGTCCTCCGCTTATCTGCTGTCAGGGAGTAATCCTTATACTTCGGAAACGGCTGGTTATGGTGGATTTAACTATCTTCCTTTACATTTGTTGTTACCACTTCCTTTCTATATTATTTTTGGTGATACCCGTTTTGGATCAATTGTCTGGGAACTGATTGGTATCAGTGTGATCTATAAGTTGGCTAAAGTGGAACTGTTCACTTTTCCGAAATTGATCAGATTGGTGGAACTGGTCATTCTTATTTTTGTATATCAACCTCGTAGTTTGTTTGTGATCGAGCAGGCCTGGGGTGAGCCATTAGTTGTTGGGGCGGCAGCGGTAAGCTTATATTTTTTCTACTATAAACCCGCTGGTCCCATAGCTGATATTTTGTTTGCGGCTATGCTGGTCATCAAGCAGTATTTGGTTTTTATGTGTTTGCCTCTATTTATCCTTTACAATTTTAACTGGAAAAGATATACTATGGTTGCTCTGGCTGTTGTCTTGATCATTTTACCCTTTATAATCTGGAATCCGGTCGAATTTTTCAATCGGAATGTTTTACATTTTTTTAGATTACCCATCCAAACCAATTCATTAGGTTTGACTGCTTATTTTTGGGAGCAAGGTATTTTAATCCCTCGCTGGATTAGCCCTGTCGCTGCCGGGATTGTTGCTTTAGGTTTTGGCTCCCTTTTAAAACGCTTCGGCATCTTGGGTTACCTCCACACTGTAATTTTAACTCTCTTGTGTCTTTTTATTTTTGGCCAGCAAGCCTTTGCTAACTATTATTATTTACTCTCTTTCTTTCAGGTGATGGCATTCATCTTTTTTATTGTGCATTACTATGCCCACTCCAATAAATCACAGGCAAACTATGCATAGGCTTATTACGTCTCTACTCCCCTTAAGGTTCTCGTGCAACAATCTACGCTACCCAAATCCCCCTTGTTGATAGCCACCATTCAACTGGGGTTATTGGTATCCGGGATTTACTATACTTTTATTGGTGGACAAACAGCGCAAGGAATATACGACCACAACTGGCGTTTAATCACTCTATGGCTAACGACGGGTGTTATTGGTAGTTGGCTGTTATGGCAGTTCTTGAGTAGCCATAACATGCCACGCACCCCCCTCGATTTCCCCCTTTTATTTTTATTGATTGCGTGGATATTGGCCACCATTTTTTCGGTCAATCCTGTGTATAGCCAGGAGACTCTCGTCTTTTTCGTTACCTATCTTTTCTTTTTCTACATTGCCGCCGATTTAGGGCGCTGGTCCTGGTTTACCGAGTTAGTTTTTAATGCCATCATTGGTGTCTCCGGTTTGGTCTGGACTTTGGCCTTATTGCAACTTTCATGGTGGTATCAAGACCAGGTGACGATACCACGTCTACTGCAAAATAGTCACGAGCCGTTTTTATCCTTGCCGCGGTTATCTGTCTTGGGTAATCCTAACACAATGGCCAGTTACGTGGCCCTGGTTTTGCCGATTGCCATTTACAAAATGACCGTCGTCCACAAAGGTATGACCCGTATTTTGCTTGGATTGTGGATTGTTATGCTAAGCGGGGTCATTTTGCTTACGCAATCACGTGGGGGGGTGTTGGGCCTAGTTGTAGCAGTCAGCTTCTACGTCCTTGTTTGGGTTTTTCAAAAAACAGGCATATTTGCGGCAGGATTGGCGGATACAAATACAGTAAGCCCAGGTCCCAAGGTGCGTAAACGTATATGGCTGTTGGGGTCGGTTGTGATAGGGCTAATTGGCTTATTTACCTGGCTTCTTTTGGGCTTTCGCACTCTGGACCAGGCGGTCAACGTTCGCCAGCAGGTTATGGCTGGCGCTTTCAAGACGTTGCTCAAGCATCCTTTGTTTGGGGCGGGACCGGGCACACTGGGTGAAGAGTTAATACGCCACCAAAAACCACTCGATATGATCTGGGCTGACGCCCATAATTTATTCTTGACGGTTATTACCGAGACTGGACTGGTGGGGGCAGTTGGGCTGCTATGGCTGGGCGTTACCGGCCTTAAAATTGTGTGGTCTACGCTGCGACAGACTGACAGGTCACAATGGAACATGGCCAGTATGGCCTGCCTGGCCGCCCTGCTTGGTTTTATCACCCACAATATGGTCGACTCGCTATTTAAGTTCCCTTTGATTATGTTCCTGGTGGCAATTTTGGCCGGATTTTGGCTGAGCCCGCATTTATCTTTTGGACCAGATACAAGCTCTTCGGTTTCAAAATTTTGGAGATACCCGGTTATCATTGTGGCTGCCGGGGTGGTCATAGCCAATACTGTGATTGGGATCAGAGGGATAGAAAATATAAAAGCCTACAATCAGGCCGTGCAAGCGGCCAACCAGGGTGATTGGCCAGCCACACTAAATTTTTTAAAGAGCAGTCATCAACTGGCTCCGACCGTGCCTTTCTATCAGCGCCAACTGGGACTGGTGGCCGGTTATCTATCTGAGCAGAGGCCGACTTACCGCCAGGAGGCGATCAGCCATTACAAAGCGGCACTCAAGGGACTGGATCAACTGGCAATAGATCATGCCAATCTGGGTTGTCTACTGTGGGCAAATGGTCAGCGAGCGGAAGCTTTGCAAGAGATGACCCTGGCTCGTGATCTGGAACCAGGCCATCTCCTTTATCATTTGAATTTGGGCCATTACCTTGAACTGGAGGGCAAGCACGAAACGGCCTGGCTTGAATATGCCCAAGTTTTAGCCGCTCAACCTGACTACTTACAATCCAGCTATTGGCATCAAACTGAGCAACGGGCCGAGGCCCTGCCTGAAATTGTTCAAGGCGCTATCCAACGTTTGTCTGACGACGAGGAGGAGGTGAGTTTATCCAGCCTAATTCAACTGCATCTTTATAGGAACGACTGGCAGGCTGCCTGGCAGGTTTATGATGAGTATAAAAACACAGTTGATCCGGTCAGAAGCCATCTGGAAAAGGGTAGAATTCTATTGGCAATGGAGCGTTTGGATGAAGCTCAACTGGAATTTGAAGCGGCTATTCAAACTGATCCCCAAGCCAGTGAAGCTTATCTGCATCTGAGCAAAATTGCTTTAGCCCAAAACAATGAGGTCGAAGCAGAACAGTATGTAGGGGCAGCCCTCTTTCTCGGCCAGAATCCGGCTACGCTCTACCAGGGGGCATTGGTCGCCCAGGCAACCGGCAATGAAATAGAGGCTATCCAACACTATGAAGATGCCTTTGCTCAACTGACGGTTGCCTTTGATATCAATCTTTCCCGCTACGCTACTGAAGTAGCGCGTCGTCGTCCCTTGCCGGTGAGCTATTTACCCTGTCTGATCCGCATTTATCCCACCCAGCTTTTAGTAGACATCACTCAAGCTGAAGGAAATTTATTAGAAAAGCAGGGCAATTATCTAAGAGCCAGTCAGGTATACCGTCGCTTGTTGAGTTATGAGCCAACAATCGACCCCATCGCGGCCAAATTAGCGAGATTGTGCGACGATCACTCGGGAATTTGCGATAATTGATGATAGCTGGCTGATTTGTGACTTTCGGGAAAATTAACAGGTACTTTTGGCCTTCATGATTCGGGACCTTTGCCCCTTTTTGTATACCCCGCTTCTATTGTATTCTACATAGTAAGCATATGGCCAGGTCACCACGAAGGGTAAACGGCTGGCTATGCCAAAGACCAGGTAGGGGTGTTTAACATCTGCTCGCTTATTTTGTTACGAGTCGATTTACCAACAATTAACACAATTGAGGCAGACGATTAACGTTCACCGATTTCAAAAGTTTGTGCTGTTGATACGCTCCTGGCAAACAGGTCACGCCCTATTATTTTTTACCGTGATAACCAGTTTGATGCTCTACCCGATTTTCTTTAATTTCTTTAGCAAGCTACCGCTTGGGGGTGATGCTTATGAATATATCTGGAAGCTATGGTGGTTTAAGCACACCCTGCTAGAAACCGGGCAATCACCCTGGGTAGCTGTCGATATTTATTATCCTCATGGTTATTTGCTGGCTTACGGCGAAACAACCGTGGCGAATACAATTTTAGCTTTACCGTTAACCTGGTTCTGGGGCGAGATCCCTACCTACAATGCTTTAGTGCTGTTAAGCACGATCTTATCGGGCTTTACTATGTTTTTGCTAGCCCGTGAAGTCACCGGTAATTTTTGGGCCGGTTTGCTGGCCGGTATTATTTTTGCTTTTGCTCCCTTTCGACGTTTGCAACTCTTACACTTGAATATCGCTACCACCCAATGGTTTCCGCTCATTTTCTACTTCCTGGAACGGTTCGCTCGCACCCGTAAGCCAATCTATGGCCCGGTGGCAGGACTTTTTTTTGGCCTCAATGCTTTAGCCTCGTGGTATTATGCGGTGGCCGGCGCGCTATTTGTGTTGGTCTGGGGTCTTATCCGCTTTAGACCGCTCAAGGACTATTTAGGCCAAAAACAAATCCGGCTCGGCTTCAGTTTTTTTGCTGTTACGGCGACAGTCTTAATCTTGCCATTTGCCTGGCCGTACCTGGATATTGTCGGTAATCCTGATATCGCTATCCCAATGGCAAACAGCAACTTTTATTCAGCTTCACTCACGGATTACCTGTTACCTTCCCCTTTTCAATTTCTGTGGGGTAATTGGGTCTTTAAAAATCTACTACGCCGGTCATCCCCCGGCGAGTTTATTATCGGCTGGGGGTTTATGGCCTGGCTCTTTGCTCTGTACGGCTGGCGCCTGGCCCGGCGGCAGGCGACCGGTCCCTGGTTGGCCGTTGTACTGGTCGCTGTTATTTTGAGCTTTGGCCTGACTTTGCATCTGGCCGGACGACAGATTGTTATCCCGGTCCCAACATCAATCACGGAAAGATTTAATGAGGGGCTTAATACAATTTCTCTTAATTATGCTCTGGAAAGCGAACCATTTACCATTGGGCAGACCGGCGGCCTGGTGATACCGCTGCCCGCCCTGGTTATGAGATGGTTTGTACCGGTTATCGGTAAAATGAGAACCTGGACTCGTTTTGGCATCATTGCTTTGTTTGGTATGGCCGTCCTGGCGGCCCTGGGGGCTGCCGCCTGGCATCAACGGGAAATTTTGCCCAAAAAATCCAAGGTCAAACAGCGGGTCGGCTGGCTGGGGGTCATCGGTTTAACTCTTTTTGAATTATGGTGGGCTCCCCTGCCAATGGTCAACCCGGCACTCCAGCGCCCGGTTGATCGATGGCTGGCGGAACAACCAGAGCATTTTGCGATTATTCAGTATCCCCTGGCCAGTGCCTTTACCGCCGAACAATTGATTTATACCCGCGCCCATGGTAAACCAATTGTGCATGGTTATGCGACTTACTTTAGTTTTGTCTTTAGCCGTCAGCACCCCGAACTGCTCGACTTTCCCAGGGCAGTTGCTTTGAAGCAACTGGCCGGGTGGGGTGTGCGCTATGCTTTAATCGAGACGGCTGCGCCTTACACCGCGGAAGCTGAAGCGATGCTGGCCAGGATAAACCAAGAGTCTTGTTTGCATCAGCGTACCTTTCAGGGTACTGTATATGTATTCGAACTTGTTGGCTGTGGAAATTAGATAGATATGATGTCACACTCACAACCCTCAAGCCAAAATCGCTCACCACACGCCTCACCCGCTGCCGATTTTTCAATGATTCTGGCCCTCTTCTTCACCAGCCGCCTGATGATGCTGATGACCTTTCCACCAGAAAACCTGATTTTCTACGGTGATTATCAGCATTACTTTAACCTGGCCGACATGACCCGGCAGGGTTTCTATCCCTTCATTCATTATTGGTACGAGTTTCCGCCCATTTTTCCCTATTTCAACATCGTCGTTTATGCCCTGGCCGGAGGACAATTAAAAAACTACATCGTCCTGTTGGCCTTTGGGCTACTGCTGACCGAATGTGGCAATCTTTATCTGCTCTATCGCCTAGCTTTGACTCTGCACGGTCCGACTCGAGCCATCAAAACGGCCTGGATTTATACCGCCCTCTTTATACCAATTTTCTTCTGGCTGGGTAACTTTGATGCGCTGACCACCTTTTTTATTCTGCTGGGGCTCTACGGCCTGATTAAAAAGAAGAATAAACTACTGGCTCTGGCTCTCGGTTTGGGCACCATGGTCAAATTTCTGCCGGTGATTTTAGTGGCCACAATCTGGCGGGCCAGGGGGCTTAAATCGATGCTGGTTTACGGGGGAGCGATTTTTTTGATTGGGCTGGTCATCTTTGGTCCCTTCGCCCTGGTTAACCCGACAATGACCATTGCTTCTCTCCAGGCCCAGGCCAGCAAATCGTCCTATCAAACTGTGTGGGCCATCATCGACGGCAATAACACCACCGGCAACTTTGGCCCTCTGACCGATCACTTTGACCCAGTCAAAGCCACCCAGCCGATTAATAATCCGGCCCGCATCCCCACCTGGTTGACCCTGATTCCGTTTGGTTTGCTGGGACTGTTCGTTTTTACCCGTCCCCGGACTGCTGGCGACCCCAACTTCGATGCCGTGGTCTTTACTGTACTAACCTTTGTTATTTTCTTTCTCTGGTCCCAGGGCTGGAGTCCACAGTGGCAAACATTCCTGATGCCGTTATTGTTGCTCACTTTTGCCGAAAAACGGGCCGTGTTGTTCATTATTGTCCTCGGCTTTGTCAATTTCTTGGAGTGGCCGGTTATCCTGTCACGGGGTATGAATTATCTGCTCCCGATGACCATTATTATCCGAACGCTTATCCTCATTCTCTTTGCTGTTGAACTGTATCAAAAATTAACTTTGCCTAAAGAACGAAAGAGATAAATTTGACCATAAAAAAAGCGGTCACGATTGAGATTGTATCAATCATAACTATTGCGGCTTTCTTTCTACCGGGAGGGGATGATTTACATCGTTTTTATTTGCCTTTTGCCCAGGGGTGTCTTGAGTGTGGTTTTGCACCTTACCATGCCAGTTGGATATTATATCCCCTTACACTTATCCCTCCCACTCTTCTATGGCCTGTCTGGACACTTTTTACCGCTTTATCCTTATTGTGGGCTAGCCATCGTCTGAATACGAATGGCTTACTGGTGTTACTAACATTTCCGGCTATGGGACAAATCTGGCTTGGACAAGTGGACGGTATCCTGGCCATTGGCTTGACTCTGGCTTTGTTAGCCACTAACCCTTATTTGCGGGGCATCGGGTTGGTGTTAGCTTCTATAAAACCTCAGGTTACAGGCGTAGCTATCTTGGTGATACTCTGGCACGAACAAAAACATTGGAATTTCGACATAGTCTAAAATTATGTGCTTGAGCATTTGTTCTACAAGTTTTGGCGATACACACAGAGATGCGCTAAATTTTCGCTCTGTGAATGGAGTTCAACGGATCGGTCTGAGGCGTTTTATGGC
>DAOUMU010000555.1:0-3611 GCA_034409055.1 Anaerolineae bacterium | reverse complement strand
GGCTTCAGCCGGTCCAAACGGGGCCACGACCGGCTGAAGCCTCGACTCCACAATATATCTGCCCCCAAATTGAAATACACCCTGGGTACTGCGGACAAATTGCCAATTCTGGCCAACTATTTTGTCTCGAGCAACGCGAGCAACGCTTTTACTTTCTCGACCACTTCGGCCATGACTTCGTCCAACTGGCCCGTGACCGTGGCCCCGGCTGCGGAGAAGTGGCCCCCGCCGTTGTATTCCATAGCAATCTGATTGATGGCAATAGTGCCATCGCTACGCAGGCTCACTTTAACCCGGTCCTGGCCACTTTCCAGGCAAAAGACGACCACGCGCACGCCCCCGATTTCCTGGCCGAGGCTGGCAAACCCGTCTAAATCTGAAGCTTTAACCCCGTAAGCGTCTAAGGTGCCTTGATCTAAACTATAGCAGGCAATCTGCCCGTTAGCCACTGTTTGAATAGAATTGATGACGTGGCCCTTGAGGCGGGTCCGGTCCAGAGGATACTGCTCGTAAATCTGGCTGTAAATATAAGAGGGATTGACGCCCGTAGCCAGTAATTCCGCGGTGATCCGGTGGGTGTGCGCACTGGTTTTGGGAAAGCGAAAACTGCCCGTGTCGGTCATAATGGCCGCGTAAAGAGCCTGGCTCATATTTAGGGAGAAACGACCATGCATGGCCATAATCAGGCTGTAAATCAACTCGGCCGTGGCCGCCGCCTCCGGATCGACCATAGCCACGTCCACAAAATCGGTCCTATCCAGGTGATGGTCAATACAGACCTTTGTCGCCTGAGCCTGGGCAAACACCTGCCCCACCTGTCCCACCCGGTCCCACTTTCCTGAAGCATCCAGCACAATAATAACATCGGCCTTCTGGATGATAGAGGCGTGTTGATCCTCTGCATACTGTTCGATCCTTCCGGGGGGGAGAGAATCAAGAAAACGATAAGCCACCGGCACCGGGTCGTTATTGATAATGCTGACCTCTTTGCCCAGATTACGCAAATGTTCGGCCAGGGCCAATTCCGAACCAAGCGCGTCACAATCGGGATTGGTATGGGAAGTCAGGACAAAGGAGTGATTATTTTTTATGACGGTGATAATTTCTTGCATCATAGAGAGAGCATTATACTCAAAACAAAAAAAAAAGCCACAACAGCGCCGCAGGCCGCGCCACTGTAGCCTTTTTTTAATTAAGATGGTAAAATATTATGGTAGACTTGTAGGGCATTATCGGACTACTGCCCACCATTTACCCGTATCGGGGTGATGATAGATAGGCAGTGACTATATAGCCCTTAGTTGGGCGGCAAAATGTTTACAAGTATTTTTGGCAAAGTGAGATGATGGAGCTGTAGTACACGATATACTTACTTTGTGGCTTGTTCAGGATAAAAAAAAGAGAAATGAAAAATAACATCATCATCGGTTTGTTGCTTGGTGTGGTTGCGGGTGTGCTCGATGTAATCCCAATGATGTTGCAAGGGTTGACGTGGGATGCTAACTTGTCGGCATTTTTTCTTTGGGTAGTATCAGGATTCATGTTAGCAACATCGAACTTGAAATTGCAACCTGTATTAAAGGGAATAGTTATTGCGTTTCTTTGTCTACTACCAAGCGTATTTATAATCGGCTGGTATGATCCAGTTTCATTAATTCCAATAGGTATTATGACGCTGATTCTTGGCGCATTGCTTGGTTTTAGTTATGGTAAGTTGTCAAAATGACTTAGCTCAACCACTAATCTAATCATGAATGATGATAAATTGGATAGACTAAAAAGACCTCGTTATCCAATGTCGGATTTTATCAAAGAAGCACTTGTTGAACGTGGATTGATGAAGGCATATCAGGAAAGACCTGATCAACAAAACGATTACATTGGATGGATAACGCGAGCAAAGCGTCAACAAACTATTGAGAATCGGTTAGCTCAAATGCTTGATGAGTTAGAGAGCGGTGATAAATATATGAAAATGCCATATCGTTCGAAAAGCTCAAAAACATAGATGCTGTAAGAGGAAAAAAGGTGTGGCATTAGCGTCGAAGTAGCGTTAAAGTGAAAAAGCCGCCCAACAATGCCGTTTGTGCCGACCCATAGAGCACGGTTTTAGGCGCAAGGCTTGGTTTTTATTGGTGTTGTCTTTGGGCGGCACAACGGCGGCGTTGGCGGGTGTCAACTTCTCCATTCGTAAATCTTGTGTATCACAAAATTCTATTATGTCTCCTGGTCTGTTTTTCTTACTCTTCAACCTACAAAAGTTTATTCACGAATTAGGGCATTATCTAATGGCTAAACGGGCCGGTATTGTTGTTGAAGAGTTCGGTATTGGGTATCCTCCCCGTATTGCCGAACTTGGACAGCGTAATGGCACAACATTCACGTTGAATTGGCTCTTGTTTGGCAGTTTTATCAAAATGGTGGGCGAAAAAGATGCCACTATTCCTGGTAGTTTTGCCAGTAAAAGTAAACTCTCTCGTCTATCCGTCTTAATAGTTGGCCCATTGTTGAACCTGATGACGATGTGTATTTTAATTGCACCGGCCATTATATTTTTTACCCTGGCTTATATGTCCGGTGTATCTGAGCCAGTCACCGGCATCAATATAAACGGCGAAGAAGCCTCAGTGGTCACAACTATTATCAATAATATTGAGCCCGATTCACCTGCTGAGAAGGTCGGACTACAATCCAATGATATAATAATTGGGGCTGATGAGGTTCAATTTAAGTACGCTGGTGATTTGGTTGTTTATGTCGAAAAGATGAAAGGCAGAGAAATTACTCTGCTTATCGAACGTGAGAATCAATTAATAGAAATTCCAATTATACCCCGTCCTAATCCACCTGAAGGTCAGGGAGGTATGGGAGTTGGCATCATTTATGAAGATGTTAGGTACAAAATGACTTATCACTCTTTCCCCACGGCATTTATTAAGGGAGTGGTAAGCACTATTGAAAATGGGTGGCGCACTATTTATATACCGTTTATTGTTTTCAGGGATATTATTCTCAAAGAGGAAATGGTACCAAGCAGACCTATTGGCCCATTTCAGAATGATCTAATATTGCCTCCAACAACAGCAGTGGAGCGTACTCAATGGTTCCCAATTTTCTATCTACTGGGGGTATTGAGTGCTGTTATAACCTTTCCAATTGTGCTGGTAACTGCGATTTCGTTTCTGCCCTTACCGAGATGGGATAATTGGCGAATTATTGGTTTGATTTTTGAAAGGTAGAAATCGGCAAGAGAAGCACCCGCTAAGTTACAATCGGCGACGGCCATCGCTGCCCCCACCGCTGCTTCCGAATCGCCCGTGCCCGTTTCCGTATTTCTGGATTTATATGCAGCCTCGAGCCTGAGCCCCAACCGCCGATTAAAGTAGGGCGGGCATCCCCATGCCCGCCCACCGACGCCCTTACAAGAAAGCCTCATCACCCCCACCCCCACCCCAACAGCAACACCCCTCCCGGTCTCCTAAAACCCCCTGGTCCCATAACAAACGGCCCCCTACCCACCCCGGCCCCTATCCCCCACTCCCCAATCCCCAACCCCTCATCCCTCATCCCTCATCCCTCATCCTTCATCCTTCCTTCACCCCCCTCATCCC
>DAOUMU010000554.1:0-16541 GCA_034409055.1 Anaerolineae bacterium | reverse complement strand
GGCTTAGCCTTCGGCAAAGATGATGTGGCGGCTCCGCCTCAGTCCAACCACGACCCGTTGTTTTTCCCCCTCGACTTTTCTCTGGCTCTCTTTGTTTGAGCCGCGCCACATCAATCTCTAATTCGTTAGGTGCATAGATTAAATGGTCATTGCTACAGAGACTAAAAATAAGGATAAAGGATTTTGACAATCGCAGATGAAACATACGAACAAAAATTAGAAAAGGCATTTGAAAAAACCCTTAACCGACATGGTTATGGATTTCAATATAGCGTATTAGAACTTGCTTCTACTCTCTGCAATAGCAATAGTTCGGAATGGGTCTTTGAAGCTGCCGAATTTCCTGTTCAAGTTCAAGGAGAGGGAACTCATATTGATTTTATATTAAGACATAGAGGTAACCGCCTTGCATTTGCATTCTATCTGTTAGCAGAGTGCAAAAGGGCTAATCCCTCGCTATCCAACTGGTGTTTTGCTCGTGCGCCTATTGTTGTACGCAATCGTTCTAGACTCCCTTTCTTCATTGAGCATGCTCATCTAAGTGAAGATAGAACTATATATGCCTTTGCTGAGAATTGGGAATCAGTTTCGAGAGACACCTATCAAATCGCTTTGGAGATTAAATCAGATGAAAAAGGCGATCCTGGTGGGCCAGGACGTGGAGTAATCAAGGAAGCTCTAACACAGGTCTGTCGTGGTCTCAATGGTATGATAGAGTTTCTATCAAAAAATGTGCAGATTTTGGGTAATGCAACAGATGCATATTTTTTACCAGTCATATTCACGACAGCACAACTTTGGGCTTCTGACGTAGACCTTGGTTCCGCTGATATAGAGAATGGCAATATTGATCTTTCAAAAGGAAATTTTGACAAGAAACAGTGGATTTTTTATCAATATCATGTTTCGCCTGGATTAAAGCATTCATTTTCGCCGGTTGACCGCCCTCAAAGAATCGGGCCTCTTATGGAATCAGAGTACATTCGAACAATTCCTATTGTTACTGCTTCAGGAGTTGAGAAATTTTTGAAGTGGGCTTCTGATCCTGATCCATGGTAATGTGTTTCAATCAAGGCCGTACAAATGCACCGCACCTAACAAAGCTGTCAACCTGACCCCAACAGCGGCGGTTTTAAATGAGAATCGTCTTGCGTGGGCCAGTCGGTTTTAGCTGCGTGGTGTCTTTCGGGCAGGTTACGGCCAGGCGTTAGATTGACTCCGTAAAAAGCAAAGCATGGTAAAAGATCAAGTACATTATTTTCACCAGATGCGGTAGATAGTTGTTAGAGTCAGTAAATTTAAATGGTAGGTAGAGGAAAATTGAGACGTCGTGACAAACATTCAGCGTTGAAAACTGAAGTTATCGGATCGGCTTCTGGTAGAAGCGTTCAATTCACACTCGTAAAACAAATGTGGGGTAAAAATGATATTGCATATAGTTTACACGCGGCTCCACACTCTTACTCGACTGCCGGTCTCCAAACAACCGATTTTCTGAGCTATTTGGGGTTTGAAAGAAATAGATGTGCTTTTGTTACGACCAAAGAATGTTACAGCCATTGGGTCGAACATAACTTTAATTTAAAGGAATTTGGTGAGGCTTTTGCTGAGGCGTTTAACAAGATCGAAAAGGCAGAACGCCATCTTAATGCATGTGGCTTTTTACTGGCGCAACCAGAAGGTTGGGGATACTTTTTTGGAAAACCAGCTGAGAATAAAAAACGTCGTCCATTCAGTAGTAGTTATGGTGATGGTCATATTGCGCCAAAATCTGAGTTAATGAAGGAAATTGAGGGCGAAACCTTTCAATTTGTCCTTTCCTGGATTACGGGAGATAGGGATAAAGGTTGGACATTTCATTACCGTCCAAAGCACTTGCCCTTACTAGATGAGTTTCAAGTTTTGTTCGGTTTTCTCGAATTAAAAACTTATGAGGAATGCCCTTACTTTAAATTTGAAAAATGCTATTGGCGGTTTATTCCTCACGAGTCAAGGGGCGATTCCTTTTTTGAAAGTAATGCTGGATCTGTACACGGATGGTTTGATGCTCATTCAAATAGATTTGAAGTCGGGTTGAAGGAGTTACTGGCAGCACAAACTGTCGTGCAACCTTTTAATATGTTTTTTCTCCCACTCAAAGATAATATTCAAATTTTGCCCCATTCCCCTAGTGATACAATCACCTCAAATCTATTTACAGAAACCAGTATCTCTAGTACTCCAACTGTCAAAATTGATGACAGACTGGCCGTACGTCCAACGGTTTTTGTATGCTACAGTCACAAAGACGAAAAAGAAAAAAATGAGTTATTATCTCATCTCGGAGTTTTAGAAGCTGCTAATCTAATTGAGCTTTGGAGTGATGATCGGATTAGAGCAGGGGCTGATCTCGAAGCAGAAATTAATCAGGTAATTGATCGAGCTAGTGTTGCCATTTTGCTTATTACCGCAAACTTTCTAACTTCAGAATTTATCCAAAAGAAAGAAATTCCAGAACTATTGGAACGACATAACAAGGAAGATATAATAATATTTCCAGTGATCGCCAAATCATGTGTTTGGAAGGAAGTCCGCTGGTTAGAAAGGATGAATGTTCGACCTAGAGGTGAAAAACCCGTCTGGCGTGAGAGTGGTCGCTATGTTGATGAAGAATTAACTGATATTGCAGCAGAAATTGCGAATATGATGAAAAATAAGACTTAGCTATGAGCTTATGTTAACTTTAAATATCAACTCTTAACTGCTCCCAAAAGGTCAATCTAACAATAAAATTGTCGCGCCAAGATAAGCCCAGAGTGATGGGATTAAACGCGCGTTTAAGAAATTCACTAAAGTTGCTCGGTGGGTGCAAGTCCCACCTGGCTAAAGTTTAGCCAACAGGCCAGTAGCGAACCCTGTGGGCAAAACCGCGAGCGTCCGAAGCCAGGGTAAGCGAGAGTACAGGCCGCGTGATTGAGCCTCGGAGCACCCCCACCTCACTACTGCCCTCACCCCTCATCACCTGCCCCGGTGGGGTTCATCCTTCACCCTCCACTTCACAATTCACATTCACAATCCCCACTCCCCAACCCCCAACCCCTCATCCCTCATCCTTCATCCTTCCTTCACCTCCCCAACGATTACATACGCCCATCCCAAATCCGTAACCCTCCCGCCACTATCCGCTCAATCCTGCCCATCCGCTGTTATATCCTGTTTGCTTCCAAATGTGACGTTTCCTTCGCCTGTCATTCAGAATTATTTGCCTCCGAAGCAGGATAAATGATTGCGTCAATCTCAGTCAGTACGTCATTCAAATCTGGTGGTTCAGCTTCAACGATAAAGTCCCCAATATGTTTATGGGCCGGAAAGATAGGTAAGTGGGGATAATGAGGGGAATTGTCATAGCGAAAAATCAGGTTGCCATCCTTGTCTTGGTAGTGAAATTTGTAAGCGACCCGGATATAGTCCCGTTTTCCAACCGGCTCCAATTGCTCGGCAATACTGAGGCGTGAACCATCATAAAAACGCAACTCACTGCTGAATTTAACGCCGATAGTTACGACGTCAATCTGTAACAGCTCTACGTTAATATCCTGGCGAGAATGGAGAACTGTTTCCAAACGTACCAGATAATGGTAAAGGCTCATGATGATGGCTCAACAAGCTCCGGCTGAACAGCAGCCCGCATCAAGGCTGCTTCTAGCTTGCGTTTGGTTTTTATAAAAAAGTCATACGTTGCTACCCATTCAATACAGTGCTGCAATTCATCATCGAGCGAGCCTGTTTGATATTTTTCATGAAAATCTGCGGACGGCATTTGATATTTTTGCTCAAATTCCCATAAGTCGTTGGCTAACTCTAGCAAATCATCAACGGGATTCGTGTTCGCCATTGCTTCGGCCAATGCCTTTTGGAACTTGTCCGCAGACGGCAGTTCATTTTCATAGGTTAATTTAGGCACGATATTCTCCTTACGCAACCAATAAGTCCTGAGAATTTCTATACATTATACCACAGCCTTGCCTAAATCACGGATTTCGTCCAGATTTGTAATTCACCACAATTGAGCAACTTGCTCCCGGTGCAGTTTCAATAGTTACAGTGGCGTTACTACCTGCTGGTACAGGTGAGGTTACTTCGATTAGATTTAAGGTAAGCGACTCAGGTGACTCTGCCGGTGCTTCTGTTGGCGGGGGCGATTCTGTTGGGGGTACTTCCTGAACTGGCGGCGGGGGAGCATCGGCTATTGGTATGCTATCATCAACATTGCTGGCTGTCGTAACACTGGCGGCAATCCAGCCTGGACCGTCAGGGGTAGACACTTGCCACCAGGAAGAGTCGGCATTGTGGCCAATGATTTCAAGGCTTTGGCCAGCCGGTAGAGTACCGAACCGATTATGCGTAATTTTAGGTCTTGCGGCAGCCACCACTTGAGACTGTTTTCATATTTGCCGCTGTCTGGTATAATGTCGGTAGTCTATAGTCAGTAGAAGGGACGCAACACGCAACACGCAACACGCAATGAGAACGATTTTCTTGCCAAAAAAGACACTGCTCCTCCTGCTGCTCTGGCCCCTCCTTTGGAGCTGGCTCCTCAATCCGGTCTATGCCCAGGAGCCGGATACTGAAGCAAAAGTCATCGACTGGCAGGAGTTGACCACAGAAAAATTTATTATCGTTTACGCTGACAGCATCCAGGTCGATGGTCAGCCGGTTGCCTGTGCCTGTGGTATTGAACAAGCGGAACGATATGCCGCCTTTGTTGACCGGGTTTATAACGACCTGGCTACGGTTTTTGCAGTCGAGTTGACCCTCCCGATCAATTTACGCCTCTTCCCCACCGAAGAAAGTTATTATGAGGTTAATCCCCTGGCCGAGCGTTTAACCGGTGTCATTGCCCACGCCCTTAATACCAGGGAAGAAATTGCCATTGCCCTCCCCCGCACCGAGGGCCTGCCCGAAGAAGAACTGGTCAACAACATCCGCCATGAACTGACCCACTTTTTTGCCTCCTCACTGTCCGACGGCAAGCTCACAGCCGGCTTTCAGGAAGGTGTGGCTCAATATCTTGAAAAACCAACTGACCGGGCCGATTACGAGCCGGCCTTACTGCGCCAGGCCCTTGAGCAGAATCGTCTCTTGACCTGGGCCGACCTGGATCAGGCAGAACGGGTTTACAGCGACCCCCAGGTTGCTTATCCCCAAACCCTTTCCATTATCTCTTTTCTGGTAGATCGTTACGGCCTACCTGCATTTTTAGAGTTTCTCAAAGCCTCTGCCCGCCAGCCCGGCTATCGCACTGCCCTTGAGACTGCTTACGGCAAATCGGCCGATGAATTGGAAGCAGAATGGTTGCTCTATTTGCCTGAATATTTTGATGGACGCTGGCAAATTAACGCCATCTATGCTTATGACCTCAGCCGGGTCACGGAACTGGTCAATAAGGGCGCTTACTCCGACGCTGCCACCGAACTGGCACAGATTATTGCTCTGCTTGAAACGACCGATCAGGTTGATAGGTTGACCGAGGCCGAGTTGCTGCTGGCCCAGGCTCACCAGGGACAAGCTGCCGGCGCGATGGCCGATGAAGCCCGGCAGGCTTTGCAAGCAGGTGACTATGCCCTGACCATTGCCAAAAGCAATGCAGCCATTGCCGCTTATGAGGCCTTAGGCTATCGGGAGCGTATCCCCGAAATACAAATTTATCTTCATCGGGCCCAGCTTGGCCAGGAGGCCCTTGAGCGGTTAAATCGTGGCCAGCAGTTACTCGACTCACTGCGCTTTATTGAAGCCGAAAATGAGATCCATGAGGCCACAGTGCTCCTCCAATCTCTGAACAATCAAGCCGCAGCCGAGCGAGGAAACCAGCTTTTGTTTCAATCGGCCCGGCGACAAAGCCTACTTGCCTATGCTATGCTGGCTGTCGGCCTGGCTATACTCCTCTTCAACGGCCTGCGGCGGGCTATTAATCGTTTGACTGCTAACCCTCTTGAGGTAGAATTTACGTGAGACACCATCGACGATCCATTTCCTCCCTGGCCCCCAATCCCCAACTCCCAACTCCCAACTCCCAACTCCCAACCCCCAATCCCCTTCTTAGATCTCTGCGCCGCTTGCGAGCCGCTTTCTGGTGGCGGCGAGTCCTGCAGTGGCTGGTCCGTGCCATCTGGCTGGCCTTGCTGGTCCCTACAATTTTTATGGCCGGCTACCTCTGGGGGGATTGGTCCATACGTTGGTATTATTGGGTCGGCCCGATGCTGCTGGTTGGCCTACTCTCCATTCTGTGGCCGATGCGCCCCATTCGCCTCAAGAAAATAGCTTATCGTTTAGACGAGCGTCTGGGGCTTCGAGCCCAGTTAATTACTGCTTTTGAGGTCAGTCACAGGCCAGACACCTCTGGAGTCGAGGCTTCAGCCGTAGTCCCGGCTTCAGCCGGTGGAGTCGAGGCTTCAGCCGGAGTCAAGACTTCAGCCGGTGGAGTCGAGGCTTCAGCCGGTGAAAACCTCGTCGTGCAACGCCTCCTACAGGAAACAGTTCATCTCGTTATTAGCCTGCGCCGCAGAATACGTATCTTTAATCGCCCGCTTTGGCTGGAAATGCAAGCCTTGATAGGCGTATCGGCTTTGTTGAGCGCCCTGCTCATGCTTGACGCCCTTACGCCCCAGCTTCCTAATGCCACCCCGGTGGCCCTCCCGCCCCCTGGCCAGGAACCCGGGGCCGATGAGGTTATCCCCCCCATCCCCCAATTGTTCCCACCGCCTTTCCAGCCGGAGATACAAGTGCAGGCATTTAGCCAGGAACAGGTGCAACGTGCTTTGCAAATGCTGGCCGATGCTTTGCGCGATCAGGCTATTACCCGGTCTGTGGCCGAGGCCATTGATCGGGGTGATTTGGGTGGTGCTGCTGAAGGGCTACGTCGCCTGGCTGATCAACTTGAGGGCCTCTCTGAAGAGGCTCGAGCCGGGTTAGGAGATGCCTTGCAAGAAGCCGCCGATAATATTGGCAATGACGCTCCCGGTTTGACTCAGTCGTTGTTGGCTGGCAGCGAGGCTTTGGGTAGAGATGACTTGCGCGGAGCCGGTCAAGCCCTGGAAGAGATGGCCGAAACCTTGGACTCGATTGAGGAAGCCCCGCAGGAAACGGCTCAGGTCCAGCCAGAGGAGAGTGACGAACCGGGTGAATTGGATCAAGCTCAGGCGGATGAAAGCCAGGACGCTCAGGAGCAGGAAAGTCAAGATCGGCCCGGTGAGTCAGGCAACGGTCCCGGCGATGGAAACGATATTGACGATACTACTCAACCCACCGAGGAAGAACGGCTGGCCATAGAGGGACAGCCGCTGGAGCTAGAAAGTGATCCTTTACTGGTCGACGAGCGGGTTCTACAGCCGGCCGAGCTTGAGGCTGAAGCTGGTCAGGCCCGTACTGAAGACTCGCCCTTCGCTCGCCAATCAGTCAATGGGGCGACCGATCTGGGACCCGATCCCTTGACCTATCCCTGGGAAAAACGGGAAATCATTCGGCGTTACTTTACGCCCTGATGTTGAGTAATGATGGAAAATTTAGGCAAAGCAGTCGTTGGCCTTGGCCTGATCTTGGTGGTTGTTGGTCTCCTGCTGTGGTTCGCCGGAGATAAGTTAAGTTGGTTTGGCCGCCTACCTGGTGATATCAGAATCGAGCGGCCGGGGTTTAGCTGCTTTTTCCCCATCACGACGATGATTATTGTCAGTATCGTATTGAGTGTTGTGCTCTCGTTGATAAGCAAGTTGTTTAGGTAGCAGGTAGCAAGGTTGCAAGGTTGCAGGTCGCAGGGTTGCAGGTTGGTTCTTGGTCGTTCGTCGTTCGCCATTCGTCGCCTGCCCTGTGGGTTCGCCGTTCGTCGTTCCAAGGTTATCTTACGCGACACGCAACACGCAACACGCAACACGCACTATGCGTCTAAATATTTTTAATCGCAACCGAAAACCATCACCCTCCTTACCCCTCTTTGACGAGGCATTTCTGCGCCGCTTGGAGCGCCTTAATTTTCGCACCGTGCCTTCGCTCCGAGGAGGGCTGTTGGGTGAGCGACGTAGCCGCAACCTGCGCCCTGCTCTTGATTTTAGCGATCATCGGCCTTATTCCACGGGCGATGACCTGCGCCACGTCGACTGGAATGCCTATGCCCGTCACGAAGAGTTGTTTGTCAAATTGGGCGAAGCCACTCAGAGCGTCAACATTCATATCCTGCTCGACCGTAGTCGCTCCATGGCCTGGGAATCGGGCCAGTCTTCAAGGTCAGTCCCCGCCTCATCCAACAAGTGGGACGGAGCCCGGCGACTGGCCGGAGCTTTGGGATATCTCGCCCTGGCTGGTGGCGAACGTTTGCAAATGACCCCCTTTACCCATACGCTTGACCAGAGTTTCGGCCCGACCCAGGGGAAACGGCAGGTTATATCTGCTCTGAAATTTTTGACGGCAATTGCTCCGGCTCCCTCTTTGGCAGACAAAGACCTGGCCGGGGGGGGCCTGGCTCACAATCTGGCCGCTTATGCCCGTACTCAGCCGGGTGGTGGCTTGCTGGTGCTTATCTCAGACCTGTTTGATACCACCACCGTTTCCCTTAATTCCTCAGCCGGTGGAGTCGAGGCTTCAGCCGGTCCTTTTGAGGTGAGCGATAAGGGCAGATGGGGGCTGGCCCTGGCCGAAGGATTGCGTCATTTCCCCCCCCCCTACTGGCAAGTATTGGTCATGCATCTGCTCACGGAACAGGAAATGCATCCTACGTTTGAAGGTGATTTTGATTTGCAAGATGTCGAGACGGGGGATAGCCTGCCCTTTTATCTCGATGAGCGGGTCATAGCCCAGTACCGGCTACGGGTGCGCCGCTGGTGTGCTGAGTTGCAGTTGGCTTGTGCCAGGCGAGGGGCAACCTATACCCATGTCCTGGCCGAATGGCCCCTGGAGCGAGTGGTCATTCCCTATTTGCGTCAGCGAGGGGTGGTTCAATGAGTTTCTTATTACCGCTGGCCTTGCTGGGGCTGCTGACCTTGCCGGTTATTCTGTTATTGCACCTGTTGCGTAATCGCCGGGAACAACTGATCATTTCTAGTTTGCCGCTTTGGCTTGGTTTACAGCAAAAAAGACACGGGGCCCTACCTCGCTACATTCCCCTATCTCTGATGTTACTTTTGCAGTTACTCGTGGCTACCGGCCTCACGCTGGCCCTGGCTCGTCCGGCGCTTTCATTTTTGCTCGACCGGCCCCAACAGACCATCTTTATTTTGGATATGACCACCAGTATGATGGCCGAAGATGTCTCCCTGGCCTCAAATCCAACAGAAGGAAAACGCCGCTTCGATGTCGCCCGCCAGATTATCCAAACTCACCTGCAGGCGATGGCAGATAAAGATACCCTGGCCGTGATTAGCCTTGATCCTCGGCCTCAAATTTTGCTGACGGCTGGCGGACAGCAAAAAATGCAGGCGTTGCTGACCCTGGATAATCTGGTGCCCGGTGCGACCGGTCTTGACCTGCCGGCCGCTTTGACTCTGGCCAACGGTCTCATTGATCAAGGCGACCGGCGACGTCAGATCATCATTTTGACCGATGGCACCTATCCTGTCGAGAGGGATGCCTTACCGGCTATGTTGGCTCCGGTTACCTGGCAAATCATCTCCGCCCGGCCAGAGCCAGGGGGCAGGGTGCCGAACCAGGCTTTGTTGAATGTTTCGGCCCGTACCCTACCCGATGGCCGCCATCGTCTCTTTGCCCGGCTGATTAATTATGACCATGCCCCGGTAAACCGCACGCTGCGGGTGTCGGTGGACGAGCGCACCTTCGACGAGATGACCATCCAATTGGAACCACAACAGGAGGCCGCCTACGTTTGGACCTTACCGGCCTCGGCTGAAACGACTACCGTCGAAATTGTCGAGCCGGATGTTTTACCTCTTGACCAGCGGGCTGAATTGTTGTTGACCGGTATGTCTCACTACCGGGTGTTACTGGTTTCTGATACCCCCGACATTCTGGCTCGAGCCCTGGCGGTCCAGCCGGGGGTGGATTTAACCGTAGACAGCCTGGCCATGGCCGGCCACGATCCTGTTGGTTTTGATCTGGTCGTTTTTGAGGGCATACCACCCGAACTGACGGCCTGGCCGGGAGGCAATCTGTTGATCGTCAACCCGCCCCTGGGCCACCCCCTGCTTCCGGCTCAAAACTTTGCCCGCAATCTTCGACCTGACCTGGGCACAGTCTCGCCTCTACTGGCCGGGATTGATCTATCCGGTGTTTACTTTAGTCGCGTGCCGCAACTGATTCTGCCTGATTGGGCCGAGGCTGATTTGTGGGCTATCTCTCCGGCCACCGATCAGCCAGCAAACACTACCCCCCCCCTCATTTTTCACGGCTCTGTTGAGAACAGCCGCCTGGTCGTGTGGGCTTTCGACCTGGCTGAAAGTAATTTACCGGCCCGTCTGGCCCTACCCCTGCTGACGGCCAATACGCTATCAACCTTGCTTTCTCCGTCCCCCCCGCCGGTTGTCTCTGTAGGGGAGCCGGTCTGGCTGGGTGGCCGTTTTAGTGTGCAACTCCCGGATGGACGCCGTCTCTTTTTATCTACCGCTGCCCTTAAATCTCCTGCTTTAAAGAGACAAACAGGGGAGGTCTTCTCGCGCACTAAACAGCCGGGCATCTACAGAATCTATAACGACAATGACACCCTGGTAGCCGGCTTTGCTGTCCAGGCTGGCTCGGCTCTGGAGTCGAACCTGGCCACTCAAGTTCAGCCCGATATACTTGACATGACCGGCTGGCCGGAGGGCGATAACCGCCACGAGGCAGAAACCGCCAACCCTCAAATAGCCTATCACGAATTCTGGCCCTGGTTGGCCGGTCTGGCTATGATTGTGGTTATGGTTGAAGGATGGTTGGCATGGCGGAGATAACCTTACAGAGTCCGTGGGGATTGCTGGCCTTGCCGGTAGCGTGGCTGCTTTTGGTGGCCTTTGCCTGGCGGCGTCGCTTCAAACCCTTTGGCGCCTTTCTGCTCCGCTTGACTATTATGGTGTTGGTGGCCCTGGCTTTATCCCAACCGGTTTATCTACAACCTGAAGGCCCGGATAATGAACCTGCGCCGCGCCTGGTCTGGCTGATCGACCACTCTGCCAGCCTGGGCCCAGTAGGGCGGCAAGTCCTTCGGGCCGAAGCGGCTCGCCTGGCCCGGGAGTTCCCGGACAGTCTGGCTCTCTTTTTTGCCGACCGGCCCGTGATGGTCCCTCTGTCCAATCTCCTGCTAACAGGGAACGAGGACCTGGCCGTGCTGCCGCTTGATCCTGAAATCTCCAATCTGGCCGGGGCGCTGTTAATGGGAGCTGAATTACTCGACGGTCAACCGGGGCGGTTGGTACTGCTTTCGGATGGGTTGCCTACCACGGGAGATACTGTCCAGGCTGCGCTCCAATTGGCCCAAAAAACTGTTCCGGTGGATGTCTTGATTTTGAGTGAAGACAAGCTGCGGACCTGGGCTGATGGTTCGAACGAGGTACGTCTGACAAAATTAAATGTGCCACCCGTGCTGCGCCAGGGAGAAACCTTTAATATTGAGGTGGTGATGCAT
Organism: Anaerolineae bacterium; assembly: GCA_034409055.1. Lineage (GTDB taxonomy): Bacteria > Chloroflexota > Anaerolineae > 4572-78 > J111 > DAOUMU01. The sequence goes on along the minus strand of DAOUMU010000554.1, from coordinate 4,963 downwards.
AGCCTCATAGCCACAGAGGTTACCCTCAGACTGACTCATACCTCCCATGGAGTCGTCCTGGCCGAAGATGTGATTTCACTTGAGCCTGGCTCCAATCTGTTTACCTTTGAGACTGAGGCCGAAACAGTTGGTCCCCAGACGTTTCGGGCCACCATTGCCGCTGCCGGTGATAATCAATTAGCCAACAACAGCTTTTCCGCCTTTACCCAGGTTTATCCACCTCCCCAGATTCTGGTCGTGGGTGATGAACCGCTTCAGCTCTCTCGTTTTTCTAATCAATTAGAACAGGCCGGTTTTGTAACTGAGCAGATACCCCCGGCAGACCTGCCGGACCATTTATCGGAGTTGGAGCCTTACGCCGGGATGGCTCTACTCAACGTTTCGGCCCGATCCCTGAGATTAGAGCAGATGATTGCTGTCCAGGAATTTGTGCGTAGCCTGGGGCGAGGATTACTGGTGACGGGTGGACGTGATAGCTTCAGTTTGGGGCATTATGAGGATACGCCTCTGGCCGACCTGTTGCCTGTTTCGTTGGAACCGCCTCCTCGTGAGGAGCGTCCCCCGGTTGCTTTGCTGCTGATGATTGATCACTCTGGGAGTATGGTCGAAAAGCGTGAACCGGCCACCAGGCTGGCTATGGCCAAGGCCGCGGCCATCCGGGCCACCGATATTCTGGGACCTGAGGACCTGATTGGGGTGCTGATATTTGATAATCGTTACGAATGGGTGGTTCCCTTCCAGCCGGTCAGTGATGGGGCGACTTTGTTGGAAATTCAACAAGCCATTGCCACCATTCCTGCTGGTGGGGGGACTCGTATCTTGCAAGCTTTGACAATCGGACTACCGGCTCTGGCCGAACAGGAAGCGACCAGTGGGGCTCGCCACGCGGTGTTACTGACCGATGGTAAATCCTTCGATGGAGCCGGAGGCATTGAGAATTATAATCTGGTGGTTGATGCCGCTTTGGAAGCCAATATTACCCTGTCAACCATTGCCATTGGCAGCGGCGCTGACCAGGAATTGCTTACCCATCTGGCCGAACGCGGTATGGGCCGTTATCACTTTGCCGCTGTCCCCGACGAATTACCGGCTTTGACCATTGCGGAGAGCGACATTTTACGCAGTAATGCGGTGCAGGAAGGGGAATTTCGTCCGGTTGTGTTTACGCCCCATCCGCTCTTGCGTGGGTTGTGTTTAGACTCCCGCTGTCTCCAGGAAACCAACCGGCCAGGGGCACCCAACCTGAGCGGCTACGTGGCTCTAACGCCCAAGCCTCGGGCTGAGATGGCCCTCCAAATTGGACCAGGTGACCCGCTGTTAAGTGCATGGGGGTACGGCCTGGGCCGGGTGGTGACCTGGACCTCTGACACGGGTGGCGAGTGGGCCAGCGATTGGCCTGCCTGGGATAAAGCCGTTCGTTTTTGGGGACAGGTGATGGGCTACACCTTGCCCGCGCCTGATCTGGGTTTGCTGCAATTAGAAGCCGAAGTTGAACCGAATGGCATCGTCACCCTGACCGCCGATAGTGTAACGGCTACCGGTCAGACGGTTGACCTGGCTCTGACTCAGGCCACGCTGACCCCTGCCGATGGCCAGGCAATCCCCTTGACCCTGCGGCAGGTTTCGCCGGGACGTTATCAGCAGCGTTTGCATTTGCCTGATCCCGGTGCGTATCAATGGAGCGTCATCCAGGCCCGAACCGATGCCCCAGATGAAACGGCGACGATCGGTTTTGTTGTGCCCTACCCGGCCGAGTACAGTCTGCCCGAGGCTGGAACGGGCCAGGCCCTTCTCGGACAAATTGCGGCGATGACCGGCGGGCACACTTTCTCCCTGGGAGAATCGGTGCTCGATCCAGGTTGTGATCCCCAACTTGAAGATTGTGGAACAGCCCCCTTGCCAGCCGTATCTCCTGGGACAGGTGACCAGCGTTCAAAATCGGTCATCCAATTATGGCCCTGGCTATTGCAAATTGCCCTCATTTTGTGGCCCATTGAGATTGCCTGGCGACGCTGGGGGCGGTTGAGGATTCAATGAGGTATGGGCTGGACGTATCTTCTCAAAAAGTGGGGGGTGTAGGACAAACTTAAGTTTGTCTTACGTCATCCCGAATTATTGAGATGATACGGTTGGACAATATGAGATTTGAAAGATGAGAAGGAAGAATGGAAACAACTTATCCATCACGTAATTATCAGACCCCAGCCCGGCCGGCTGAACCGCAAATCACAATCGACGATTTCCGGCAAACGGTGGCCGCAGTTGAACAAGAGGTGGGGAAAGTCATTGTCGGGCAGGAGGAGTTGGTACGCCAACTACTAATAACCCTGCTCGGCGGGGGGAATGCCCTCTTAGAAGGGGCCCCCGGCCTGGGCAAGACCATGTTGGTCTATACCCTGGCCCAGGTCATTCATTGTAGTTTCAGTCGCATCCAATTTACGCCTGATCTAATGCCCGCCGATATTGTCGGCACCACAATGATCGCTGCGGACGAAACGAACCAACGTTTTTTCCGCTTCGAACCGGGGCCTGTCTTTGCCAATATTGTGTTGGCCGATGAGATCAACCGGGCCACCCCCAAAACGCAATCGGCCCTTTTAGAGGCGATGCAAGAACGTAAGGTGACCGTGTCCAAAACAACCTATGAATTGGAGCGTCCTTTTTTCGTGTTAGCCACCCAAAACCCGCTGGAAATGGAGGGCACTTATCCCTTACCGGAAGCCCAACTGGACCGCTTTTTCTTCCACATCAAGGTCGATTTCCCCACTCGTGATGAGTTGATTGAGATTGCCCACCGGACCACCGGCGCGGATGAGGCCCGTCCGGCCACCGTGACCACCGGCGCGACCATTATGGCCATGCAACGGCTGGTCCGGCAAGTGCCCATTGCCAATCATTTGACGGCCTATACCGTCAGTTTGTTGGAAGCCACCCATCCCCAACATACTGCCGCTCCCGATATGGTGCGCCGTTACGTGCGCTACGGGGCCAGTCCCCGGGGGTTGCAAGCGATGATTATTGCGGCCAAAACTTTGGCTCTGATTGACAATCGCCATAACGTCGATCACTACGATCTGCAAGCGGCCATGCTGCCTGCCCTGCGCCACCGTCTTATCCTCAACTTTGAAGGCCAGGCCGAGGGCATCACCCCGGATGAGATTTTGCGTCAGGTCATTCGCAGTGTTAAAGTATGAACGGAGATCGATTTGGACAAAATAGCTATGGGTATGGCCTCAATTTCTTCGTCTAAAAACTCTGGCTGGACAAAGCGGTATGCTTATGATAAACTAATGATTAAAGGTCCAGCCAGTTAGGGTCTAATTGTATCCTACACAGAACCGGATTTGCTCATAAAAAAAGCAGTTGGGGATGCAAAAAAGCATCCATCAACGTACTGTAAAAGTGAACTGTAGTGTTTCTACGACTTGAATCTGCTTGAGGTTAAAATGGATTATCGCGCACGAATTTTATGTATTGACGATGAACCGGGTGTCGTCGAATTGATTAGCTTGATTTTGAGACCCCAGAACATCGAGGTTGAAGGAGCCACCAGCGGACAGGAAGGGCTGGAGATGATGCGTCAAAACCCGCCTGATGCCGTTTTGCTCGACATTATGATGCCTGAGATGGATGGCTGGGAAGTATACAAACAGATGCGAGCAGACGAGGCCCTGAAAAAAATCCCGGTTATCATCGTCACTGCCAGAAATAGTTCCTTTGAAGAGGTGATTGCCCGCGAGCGGGCTGGCGTAGATGATTACGTGACCAAACCTTTTTTACCGAATGAGTTGAGAAGAAGTTTAACCCAGGTATTGGGACTGAAAGATTAGAGTCCGGTATGGTTGACAAAACACGTATTCTTTACATCGAAGATGAACCGGATATGATCGAACTGACCCGCATTGTTCTTGAGCGGGAAGGTTTTGAAGTTTTAGGGGCCGTGGGAGGTTTAGAGGGGCTCGGAGCGATTAAACGGGAAAAGCCGGACTTGATCTTGCTTGACCTGATGATGCCTGACATCGACGGGTGGGAAGTGTACCGGCGCATGAAAGCGGACAAGGATGTAGCTGACATCCCGGTTATTATCGTTACGGCTAAAGCGCAAGGCGTTGATAAGGCTTTAGGGCTCCACGTGGCCAAAGTTGAAGACTATCTGACCAAACCTTTTGGTCCTAAAGAGTTGCTGGCCAGCATTCAGCGCGTTTTGACCAACAAAAGCGTGGTTTAACTCTCCAGGTCTTGACCCTTTTGGCCCAAAGGAGTGGCTGATTATAATAAGCACGGTGTGCCCCGGTAGCACAATGGATAGAGCAACTGCCTTCTAAGCAGTAGGTTATAGGTTCGAGTCCTATCCGGGGCGTAAAATAAACAATACCGAACGTCCTCATTTCGGTGGGGACGTTTTGTTTTAGGCTGCCGGATTGAAGAGCTGACTGGTCTTTCTGTCAAAGAACGTTTCGAAAAACTAAATACCCTTGGAGACGAGGCCGCTGAACATTTCCAAAGATTATTACCGATTCCCTCGTTCCAACGCTCTGCGTTGGAATGCCACCTGGACGCTCCAGCGTCCCGGTGACTGATATACCGACGTGGAACGCAGGAGCGTCCCAACTACATTCCAACGGGGACCGTTGGAACGAGGGGAAATAAATCTTCCGCAATGGTTGCCAGAAGCTACAGTAAAATGGTAAAATCAGGACAGATCATCCTACTGCCCCGCCTGACCGGCGACGATTTAACGGCCATCCCAGCAGTCGGCACCCCCCGCACCGGCCGCAATTGGCTGGCGGCAGTCGGCTATCGGGAACTGTCGGGGAATGGGAATATTGGGCAGGGTGCAAACCCGACGCTAAAGCATCGGGCTGAGAGAGCAACCCACAGGGCAATGAGGACGCTAAAGCGCCCTAAAACAGCCGGTTTTTTGAGCATTTTAGCCCGTCAGGGCTTTGCTCTTTTAGCGCGA
>DAOUMU010000553.1:0-19942 GCA_034409055.1 Anaerolineae bacterium | reverse complement strand
TACCTACCATGTCATTCTGAACGAGCGCAGCGAGTGAAGAATCTCCCATTTCGCCTTGAATTTGTCTTCGTTGCCGGAGATTCCTCGTCGCTGCGCTCCTCGGAATGACATGAGGGTAGGCAGTTACGAATTCGCTGTATCACCGCAATTGGAGCCGGCAGGAGATTCTGCAACGTGTTGGACACATGGATCAGGTAGCAGGTATCAAACTGCTCGAAGCTGCAGATGGACTGGCGCGGGGGAGTAGAAGTTGAAGTGATTGAACATTCGGATTGATGAGTGTCGCCCTGGAGGGGGTCGAAGGCGCGTTGCGTGACATAGAGTTCACCCTTAAGGTCTAAAAAAAAGCTTGTCAAACGCTCAGATTGTGATATAATAATGATTGTTTATGATTGAAATATGATTGATTTATGTGTTTTTTGATCGAGATGAATCACTCGATTGGTGACCGTTCTTGATCCGATATTTCATCAAACCAGAATTTGGCTTGCCAGCGGGGCAAAAAGTAACTTCCGTTTAATGTCGCTGGCCAACTCGTGAACCCACAGGGCAATGACGTAAAATGTGAAGTGTAATGATTTATCTACGGCTCACTTTTACGTGTTACGCTTTACGTTTTACGTGGTTGGATGCTTTATGGGGTTGTCTTACCGGAAGCTACTTTTTCATTACTAATTCTGGTTCTATCTGAGGAGAGGTCGTGTGGAATTAAAACTCTCACTCTCCAGTATTGAACGCCAAGAAGAACTCCTTCGTTTTGTGGAGCAACACCAACGGGCCACAGTGACTGAGATGGCTGAACATTTATCGGTTAGTTTGGCGACCGTCCGGCGTGATCTTGAAACGCTAACTGAGCAAGGTAAAATTCAGCGTTTTCATGGGGGGGCGATAGCTGTGCCCAAGGCACCACCGGAACTGCCGGCCTTACAGCGGGAAACAGAGCAAGCGGAAAACAAAAAGCGAATTGGTCGGACGGCAGCCGAACTGGTTAAAGATGGTGAAACCGTTTTCTTGGGTAGTGGTACCACCGTTTTAGAAGTGGCCCGTAATTTACGTCAGCATCGCCACCTGACGGTCATTACCAATTCGCTGCCGGTCATCAACCTCCTGATCGATGCCCCAGAGGTCAATATTGTGGTCTTGGGGGGGATTTTGCGTCGTAGTGAGTTGTCGCTGATTGGCCATATCACTGCCCAGGCGCTGACGGAAGTACACGCTCACAAAATTATTATAGGGATTCGGGCCCTGGATATTGAACCTGGCCTGACAAATGACTACTTGCCGGAAACGATGACAGATCGAGCTATTCTGGCCCAAGGCGGCGAAGTAATCATTGTCGCCGACCACACCAAGTGTGGGCGTGTCTCCACGGCCTTTGTGGCACCCATCACCGCCATGCAAAAATTTGTCACCGACTCTAAGACGCCGCCGGACTTTGTTGAGGCGCTCAGGGTCAAAGGTGTCGAGGTTTTAATTGCTTAAGTTGTTACGGGCAGTTGCCAGGATAAGGAAACAGTCATGTTACTTACCGAATACCGCCCCCGTCCGGCGCTCACAACCAAAGTGACCACTATAGCCAAACCACGCTTTCCAGTGATTGACGCCCATAACCATCTGGCCGAGCCGATGGGACTAAGGGCAGTTCCGAAAAAATACCTGTGCCCGGTACGGGTAATTGTCCCAACTCCGTGAACCCGTAGGGCAGGCCCACAGGGCAAGTGACGTGAAGCGTGAAACGTGATGTTTTTACGCCATAAACCCTCACGTTTCACGTTTTACGCTTCACGTCGCCGAAAGTTTTGGGATGATTTAAATTTCGAAACTCCCTTACCGGAAGTTACTTTTTCATTGTCAATTCTGGTTCTATGATCTTAATACACGTCGAGTACTCAACCTATCAACAAAGGAAAAAAAATGAATACAGAGAGTGCTACTTACCGAGAAATTTTTACCCAACCGGCAGCCTGGCAGGAGGCGCTGAATGTCGTGACTCAGCACACTGACGCATTGCAAGACCTTTGGGCCGGACCGGATTATGCACAGATTATTTTCACTGGCTGCGGGTCAACCTATTATCTCTCTCTGGCCGCGGCCGCGTTATTTCAGGAATTAACAGGGCGGCCAGCCAGGGCCGTTCCTGGCGGAGAATTGGTGATGTATCCGGCCACTGCCTATGCCACCGAAGGGCGAACTTTGCTTGTAGCAGTCAGCCGTTCCGCCGAAACCACTGAGACTGTCCGGGCCGTCAAAACCTTCCAACAGAACCAGCCGGGTGACGTGATAACCGTAACCAACTATGGCGAACGCCCCCTGGCCTCGATGGGGACAGTCAACCTCGTCATCCCGGCGGGGCAAGAGCAGAGCGTTGCTCAAACGCGTTCCTTTGCCTCAATGTATGTAACGACGACTGCGCTGGCAGCCCTTCTCGCAGAGCGAGACGATTTGTTGCGAGGCATGGACCGTTTACCCGAGCTAGGTCAGCAGCTTATCAGTCAATATGAAGACCGGGCGAAATCACTGGGCAGCAATTTGGATTTAGACCGTTTCTACTTTTTGGGCAGCGGACCCCGCTATGGTCTCGCCTGCGAGGTCAATCTCAAAATGAAAGAGATGACCCTCACCCACAGTGAGCCGTTCCACTTTTTAGAGTTTCGCCACGGTCCTATTTCGATGGTCAGTCCCAGTGCGTTGGTCATTGGCTTGTTGTCAGATGTCAATCGGAGACACGAAGCAGCGGTAATTCAGGACGTGCAAGAATTCGGTGGTAAAACTTTGACTATCGGGGAAGTTGGAGCAGACATCACCTTTGCCTCCCAACTGCCGGAGCCAATTCGAAATGTGCTTTACCTGCCGATCCTCCAATTGATGGCCCATTATCGATCATTGGCCAAGGGGTTGAACCCTGACCGGCCCAACAACCTGGAGGCTGTGGTCAAACTGGAGTGGAACTGATTGGCCAAATCGAATTAAGGGACAAGGAGTAGAGGATGAGCCTTATCACTACCAATGAACTGTATGAGTGCCTGTCAATCTACATAATCTATTGGAGAAATAAGTAATGTAGTTTAATGAGGGAGGTGATGTGTCGAAAAAACATACAAAAGTAACAAGATAGGTTGTTAGCCTATCCCCACAAACAAAAAAATAGCTGTCCTGTAAAAATTAGTAATCAATAATTGGAGGAAAGAAAAATGAAAAGAATAGCAAATGTTGTAAGCCTTTTTGTCTTATTGGCGTTGGTGTTGACGTTGGCTCCAACCACTGCCCTGGCTCAAGAAGAGGTGGCCTGTGAATCGGACGTGGTGGTGCAGGCCGATGACTGGTTGTCGAAGCTGGCCGACAAATTCTACGGCGACGTACTGGCCTATCCGGCCATTGCCGAGGCCACCAATGCCAAAGCCAAGACTGATGACAGCTACGCCACTATTGAGAACGTCGATTTGATTGAAATCGGCTGGAAGTTGTGCATTCCCAGCGCGGCTGATGCTGCGGCTATGCTGGGCGAGCCGGTAGCTGTGGCCGAACCGACGGGTGAAACCATCACTGTCATCTTTCCCCAGCACGAGGCTGACCTGAGCGGGGCCTTTGAAGCTCGCATCCGCGAGTTTGAAAACCAGACCGGCATCCAGGTCGAGGTAATCCAGAGCGACTGGGAGTCTGTGGCCGACAAGGTAGTGCCTGAAATGGCCACCGGCGGCAGCACCTACGACGTGGTCGAGTTCGACAACGGCTGGGTGGCCCAGTGGTGTGGAGCCGGCTGGACCACGCCGCTCAACGATTTTATGGCAGAGGGCCATACCGATGGCATGATCCCGGGCCTGGTTGACCTGTTCACTTGCCCGGACGGTACCGTGCACGGCCTCGTCTGGAATAACGACACCCGTTTCATGTTTTACAATGCCGACAAACTGGCCGAAGCCGGCTTCGACGCGCCGCCGGTAACCCTGGATGAAATGGTGGCGCAAAGCCTGGCTGCCCAGGAAGCAGGGGTGGTTGACTATGGTATGGCCCCCTTCTGGGGAGAGTTATGGGCCTTGGTCAACGACTTCCACTTCTGGACCTACGCCTTTGGCGGTGAGATAGTCGATGCCGATGGCTGCTTCCTGTTCAACAAAGACCCCAAGACTCTGGCGGCGGTGCAGTTTATGCTCGACTCCCTCGACACGGGAGTGTCAAACCCGGCCGGACTGACTTATAACCAGGCCACCTCCCAGGACATTTTCTTGAAGGGAGGTTCGCTCTTTGTGCCCCAGGGCATTGCCGGCCTGATGGCGTATGCTAACGACGATACGCTGTCTGACGTTGTCGGTCAGGTGCAAGTTGGGTTGGTACCGGGTGCCGAGGCTGGCCAGAGCGCGAGCCTAACCCTACCGGAAGCCTATGCTATTCCGGCCAACTCCCAACATAAAGAAGCAGCCTGGAAGTTCATTGAATTTATGACCAGCCGCGAGACAAACAAAAAACTGGCCAAGGAAATAGGTCTACTGCCTATCTGGGTTGACCTTTACACTGAGCCTGAATTGGCGGCCCTTTATCCCTTCTGGGTTAGCTTCTCCAATCAGTTGGCTACCGCCCGCGGCCTGTCAACCTTGACCTGGTACGGGGACTTTGTCGACGTGACCGCGGCCGAGTTACAAAAGGCTCTGACCGGCGGGCAAACCGCCCAGGAAGCCCTTGACGCAATGGCGGCGGGCCTGGCCGAGTTTGAGTGCGTGCGCTAACAACTACTCAGAAGCGAGCAAAACTCAGCCACGTCCATTAGACTACGGTCCGTTGCGGGTCGAATTTGATGCGCAACGGGCCGTATGTATCCAGATAGATAAGGAATAAAATTTGTCCGAAGAATTCAAAACCCGTCAGGCAACTCACCGTGACAGATTTTGGGCCGCGCTATGGCCCAACCTGAACAATCAGCGCTGGTTGGGGATGACCTTAACCATCCCCACGCTTGTGGCCATATTTGGGGTGGTGTTAGTCCCTTTTATTAGCTCATTGATCCTGAGCACCTTTCGGTACGATGTGAGCCGGCCCCACACTAATGGCTTTATTGGTGTGGAGAATTACTGGAACTTACTTAATGATGCTCGGTTCTTAAATTCGCTCAAGGTAACAGCGATTTTTAGTTTGACTTCCGTTATTCTGGAATTGATATTGGGTATAGCTATTGCCTTAGTCTTGAACCAAAACTTCAAGGGACGCGGCTTTGTCCGCGGCCTGATTATTTTACCCTGGGCGTTACCTTCCATTGTCAATGCCGCGATGTGGCAATGGATTTACAATGCCGACTACGGTGCGCTCAATGCCTTACTAACCCAGCTTGGGCTTATGGATGAGTACCAAATTTGGCTAAGTAGCCCGATTATGGCTATGGCCCTTATTATCCTGTCCAACGTATGGAAAGAAACGCCTTTTACGATTTTATTGGTGCTGGCAGCCCTACAAGGCATTCCCAGCGATATATATGAGGCTGCCAAGGTAGATGGAGCTTCGGCCTGGCAGCGATTTTTTCATATAACCCTGCGGATGTTGATTCCCATCATAATGATTATCGGCTTTCTCCAAACGCTGTGGGGGTTCCAAACGTTTGAGTTGGTGCAAATCATTACCGGCGGAGGACCGGCCAGTTCAACCGAACTGCTGTCGCTGCGTATTTACACCCAAACTTTCCGCTCACTGCGCTTTGGTTACGGGGCTTCAATTGCCTATCTAACCGGCCTGATCATTTTGGTTCCGGCCACCTTCTATATTCGGTCTGCCTATCGTAGCATTGTGGAGTATTGATGATGATAAAAAACCACCAGTATAAACAACTCCTGCAACAAGTTCTGCTATACCTGGCCGTACTCGTCATTATTATCTGGACGATAGCCCCTTATCTGTGGCTAATTATCTCATCCTTTTCTTATAGAATAGATTTGTTACAGGTACCTCTGCGCTGGATTCCGCCGCGCATTACCCTGGAGAATTACTATGAACTTTTCTTCAGCCGGGGTGGAGCCAATGTTAACGCAGATCTGTTTTTACAGGCGTTAACCAACTCAAGCATTGTTGCCTTCTCGGCCACATTTATCTGCCTGATGCTCGGCGTGTTATCTGCCTATGCCCTGGCCCGGCTTAAATTTCCCGGTAGTGGCATTTATGTTGCCACGATGATGGGGGCCCAACTGCTGCCGCCCATCGCCATTGTCATTCCGATATATGTTATTCTACGTTATTTTAATTTGCTCGATACGCGCTATGGCCTGGTTTTGGTCTATCTCAGCTTTATCCTGCCGCTGGTGGTTTGGCTGATGCGCAGTTATTTTGCCGCGATTCCATCTGAATTGGAGGACGCGGCCCGCATCGATGGCTGCTCGCGACTGGGGGCATTGTTCCGGGTTATCTTGCCGCTCTCTGGTCCGGGATTGGTGAGTGTGGCAGTTTTTGCCTTTATTGCCGCCTGGAATGAGTATCTTTACGCCTTTATTCTTACCACGGTTGACGCCAAGACGTTGCCCGTCCTGATTGGCGAATTCAGTACCAAACTTGGGCTTGAATACCTGCGCATCGCCGCAGCAGGGGTGCTGGCCAGCCTGCCGCCGGTTATTCTGGCCCTGGTCTTCCAAAGATTCATCATACGCGGTTTGACTGCTGGTGCCGTGAAATAAGCACCTCGCTTTGGTGCGGCGATGCCCCTTTCCTAACACTCAGGTTTTTTGAGAGAATGTGATCCTCACCGTCTCTGAGATGGTGGATATGATACTTTTCGCAGTAGTCATCACGAATCGGGGGTACACCACGAGGATGAAAATGTCATTTTGAGCGACGATAGGAGCGGAGAATCTCCGGGTTCGGGCATAGGAGACCCTCCGCTATCACTCAGGATGACACGACAAAAGCTGTTTTCAAGGGAGTTATCACGAGTGTTGACACACCACCAATGATGAAAATATCCGTAAGACAAACTTAAGTTTGTCCTACAAGGTCTGTTTTCAGAGGAGGGTCATAAAATGCGTACTCAAATGATACCAGACTCTGACTATGAACGCCGGGTGGCCCGGCTCCAAGAGGAGATGGTCAAAGCCGACCTGGATGTTCTGGTCACCTACTCCTCGGAGTCTGAGCCTGCTAGCAGTCGTTATCTGGCCGATTTCTGGCCTTTCTTCGACTTTGCGGGTGTAGTAGTACCACGCGAGGGGCCGGCCGCCTTGATTACCGGCGGGCCCGAATCATTCGAATTTGCCCAACAATTCTCACGCATCAAGAATCTTCACATCCACCCGGCCTTTGTGGAAAGTTCAGCCCCTGACTGGGTGCCCGAGGTAGAATATGAGGATTTCAAGTCCATCCTGTCTGCCGTCTGCGAGGGACCAGTACGCCGGATTGGGGTGACGGATTGGAATATTTTCCCATATGCCATATTTGTGGACCTCCAGCAGGCCGCTCCAGAGGCTAAGATGATCCCCGCCGACGACGTTCTGCTGCGGGTACGGGCTATCAAATCTGAATACGAGCTGGCTGTCATTCGAAAGGCCTACCGGATCACTGAGCAAGCCATAATTGACGCCCTCAACGGCGTAAGCGAAGGACAGACGGAGTGGGAGATAGAGACCCAGGCGCATATCACTATGCGCCGTATGGGAGCGGAGGGGACTTCCTACCCCATCTGGGTCTGTTCAGGCCCCAACACCCACCAGAGCCTGTGCCGTTCCACCAATCGTCGTATTAAGCGTAATGAGTTGGTGCAATTGACTTTCGGGGCCCGCCACATGGGTTATTGTGGCAATATGTGTCGTCCCTTCTCCATCGGTGACCCGCCGGAGAAAGCGCACAAGTTGATGAGTGTCGCCCTGGAGGGGGTCGAAGGGGCGTTGCGTGACATCCGGCCCGGTGTTGCGGCGCGTGAGGTATTCAAGAACTACCACGATACGCTGGCCCGCTACGGCTTTGAAGAGTTCACCCTTTATGGCCCAGCCCATGGCACAGGCACTTCGGAGGTCGAGGGCTTATGGTTGGGAGCGGGTAGTGATACAGTCATTCAACCCGGCATGCAGTTCAACGTTGACATTTGGCTGAGCGACGGTGAGTATGGGTTACGCTATGAAGACGGCATCCTGGTTACCGAAAACGGTATCGAGGAGCTCACTTCTTTCCGCCGCGAGATTATCATACTCTAAGTCCTGGGAGCCATTAAAGAGAGCAAACGGGCAGTCTGGAAAGAAACGGTCAATCTGACCGGACAAGCACGGATCGATTTTTTGCAAGGATTGGCTCATGAACGTATGAGCCGGGTGACCGCCCTGTGTGACGCGCTCGCCCGCCCCTGGACTGAATTCTATCCTGCGTTGGACATTGGAGCGGACTGGTATGAAAGATATTGATATTCTTGTTGTCGGTGAAGTCAACGCTGACCTGGTCTTGACCGGTGATGTCACCCCCACTTTTGGCCAAACTGAAAAAATCATTGATGACGCCACGTTGACCATCGGCAGTTCAGGAGCGATTTTCGCTTGTGGCGCTGCCCGGTTGGGACTGCGAGTGGCCTACAGCGGCGTGGTGGGTGATGATATCTTTGGCCGTTTCATGATTGATGGTTTGCGTGAAAGAGATGTCGATACCAGCGGCATCCAGGTTGATCCATCACTCAAAACGGGCCTGACCGTCATTCTCTCCCGTGTCAACGACCGGGCCATCCTGACCTATCTGGGGGCTATTGACACCTTGCAAGCTGAGCAGGTGGATCGGACTTTATTGTGCCGGACACGCCATATTCACATTGCCAGTTATTTTTTGCAGCACGCTCTGCAACCCGGTTTGTCCGCTCTGCTGGCCGAAGCTCGCTCACTGGGGTGTACCGTATCGCTGGATACCAACTGGGACCCCACCGAACGCTGGACCGATGGTCTGCCCGAGGCCCTGGCACAGACTGACGTCTTCCTGCCCAACGCACAGGAGGCGCTGGCCATCACCGGTCAGCCGGACATCTCCGGCGCGCTGGCTGGTTTGGCCCAAAACATCCCCACGGTGGTTATCAAACTGGGTGCTGAAGGGGCGGTTTGCCAGCAAGGGGAAGAGCGCATGCAGAATGCTGGTTTTCAAGTAGAAGTGGTGGACACCACCGGGGCCGGCGATAGCTTTAACGCCGGCTTTTTGTACGGCTACCTCCGACAGTGGTCCCTGGCGGATGCCCTGGCCCTGGCCTGCGCCTGTGGTGCGCTTTCCACCCGCGCCGCCGGAGGAACAACCGCCCAGGCCACGCTGGAAGAAGCCTGGGCAGTCGTTGAGAAATCTATACACCAGTAGAAATTATTTGTTGTCGAGGCCAAATCAGGGCATTGTGCTATGGTAAATTCACCGTTATCTGAAATTGTATCGGCCCAGAAACGGGGAGAGGCAAAGGGAATTTATTCAATTTGTTCTGCCAACCGTTTTGTCATTGAAGCCAGCTTCATACACGCTTTGGATGGCGATGGCCCGGTGTTGATCGAGTCCACCTGCAACCAGGTTAATCAATACGGGGGATATACGGGCATGACCCCCGCAGAATTTGCTGATTATGTCTGGCGCATTGCCGATGCATGTCAATTTCCTCACAACAGGCTCATTATCGGTGGCGACCACCTGGGACCGAATCCCTGGCAGCATGAGCCTGCGGCTAAGGCAATGGATAAATCGCGCACCTTAATTCGTGATTGCGTTCTGGCCGGTTATGCCAAGTTCCATTTGGACGCCAGTATGAAATGCGCCAACGATGACCCGCACCGTCCCCTGGATAAGGCGGTCTCCGCCGAACGGGCTGCCGAACTGGCCTTGGTGGCCGAAGATACGTTCGCCCGGTTAGCGCCTGGCGGGATCGCGCCAAGATATGTGATCGGCACGGAAGTGCCAATCCCTGGCGGCGCTCAGGAACAAGAGGATAGCATCGCCGTCACCACAACCGCCGACGTCGAAGAAACGATTGAGGTTACCAGGCGAGCGTTTCTGAAACGGGGGCTGGAGGCGGCCTGGCAACGGGTGATCGCGGTTGTGGTTCAGCCCGGCGTGGAATATGGAGACAATACCCTATTTGAGTATGACCACGAGCGGGCCCTGGAATTGTCCCGCTTCATCAAGAGATACGAGCACCTGGTCTATGAGGCCCACTCAACCGACTACCAAACGCCGCGCGCCCTGAAAAGCATGGTAGAAGACCAGTTTGCGATTTTAAAGGTAGGCCCGGCATTAACCTTTGCCTTTCGCGAGGCAGTCTTTGCCCTGGCGATGATAGAAGCGGAATTGTTCGCCAGCAAACAAGGCCCTGAACTTTCTCGGGTGCGCGAGGTGCTCGAAGAGGCAATGTTAGCCCGGCCTGTCTACTGGGAGAAATACTACCAGGGCGATCCAGAAGACCAACGTTTTGCCCGGAAATACAGCTTCAGCGACCGTTCGCGGTATTACTGGCCAGTTCCCGAAGTACAAACGGCGCTGGCCAAGCTGATTACAAATCTGGCAGGACAACCCTTGCCGCTCTCGCTCTTGAGCCAGTATCTGCCGGTGCAATATGAACGCATCAGGAACCGGGCGCTGGCCAATTCTCCCCGGGCCATTATTCTGGATAAGATCGCCTCGGTATTAACCGATTATGCCCATGCCTGCGAGTATACAATTCCCCGTTGAGCAACATCCGTTTATACTGAGGGCACATCAAATGAGTGCATTATATTTGAAAATAGTTTGAATCCGGTAGCCGGTACTAACTTGAAATTTATAAAAAAGAATGTAAAATATTTTTAACGTTCAGTCTTGAAAAAATCTCGCGATCCAATCATGGATGATAGAGACTGTAGCCTGCTTCGGAGGCTGTTCCGGGGCATCCTCTTTAAATTTGTGGGTAACCCAGGGGCGAGGTAAGTCGGATTGGGGATAATCGAAGCAAACAAGCTGCGCTCCGACTTGCCTCGCCCTTACTTTTGGAGAGGATACGTTCCGAGGCATTTTAATAAGTGTTTTTTCCAAGAAAGTCAGGCAAAATTAGCCAAATCATCAGAGTTAACGAGGACTTAAGGCCAAGAAGTTATCCCCACCTGGGTCGGTGGGGTTTATTTATTTGTCTGGTTGACATAAATTAATTATTTGCCAAGAAACAACCAGTATCTTACTGAAGAGCTTTAGGGTTTCATGAAGGTTAAAAATTTGATTGAGGTAGGTCGGGCATCCCCATGCCCGGCCATCTATTCCCCGATTATTTTTTAAGTTCCATTAAACCCCTAAAGCTCTGAAGGGTTGATTAAAAAAATCATCGTTATTTCAAATTTTTCCGACTTCAGTATACAATATTTATAAAATATTTGATAAAAATTAATCAAAGGCACATGACAAAGGAGACATATGAGTCTTGCGCATGATTTACAGTAAAAATTGACGATCTAACCTAATTAGTCAACGGAGAGAAACAACAATGGCTGAAACCAAACCGACACATCCTGTGTTTGAAGATGTCGAGTCAATCACGCTCCGTTTTGCCGGAGACTCTGGCGACGGAATGCAGTTGACTGGCACCCAATTTACCAATACGGCGGCTGTTTTTGGTAACGATATCAGCACGATGCCAGACTTTCCGGCCGAGATTAGAGCCCCGGCCGGCACGCTGGCCGGCGTGAGTGGTTTTCAGATAAACTTCTCCAGTGCAGATATCCTCACGCCGGGTGATGCTCCTCAAGTTCTGGTGGCGATGAACCCCGCCGCCCTGAAGGTCAATCTACCGGATCTCGAACCGGGCGGCACAATTATCGTCAACACCGACACTTTTACCCCAAACAATCTCAAAAGAGCCATGTATGAGGATAACCCGTTGGAAGATGGCAGTCTGGATGGCTATAAGGTACATAAAGTGCCTTTGACCACCCTGAACCGGAATGCTCTGCACGAGATTGAGGGGTTGACGACCAAGGACATCGACCGCTGCCAAAACTTTTTTGCCCTGGGCTTAACCTTTTGGCTTTACGACCGTCCCCTGGAGACTTCGCTGGCCTACATCGCCAAAAAATTTGCCAGGAAACCGACCATTGCCAAAGCCAACCAGATCGCCCTGGAAGCCGGCTATAACTTCGGCAACACTACTCGGGCCTTCCAGGTACGCTATCGGATTAAACCGGCCTATTTGCCCCCCGGCACTTATCGCAAAGTGACCGGTAACGAGGCGATGGCCATGGGGCTGGTGACGGCGGCTCGCAAAGCCGGTAAATCCCTCTTTTACGGTTCGTACCCGATTACCCCGGCCAGCGATATTTTGCACAACCTGGCTACCCTGAAGCATTTTGACGTACGTACCTTCCAGGCCGAAGATGAGATCGCGGCGATGGGGTCGGTCATTGGGGCGGCTTTTGGCGGGGCGATGGCCGTCACCGGCACCAGTGGTCCCGGTGTTGCCCTGAAGAGCGAAGCGATTAACCTGGGCATTATGTTGGAATTGCCGATGGTGATTATCAACGTGCAGCGCGGTGGCCCCAGTACCGGCCTGCCTACCAAAACCGAGCAGTCAGATTTACTCCAGGCGGTCTATGGCCGCAACGGCGAAAGCCCGATTCCCGTTTTGGCCCCGGCCAGCCCGGCCGATTGTTTTAACATCGCCATTGAAGCCTTCCGCCTGGCTGTCCGGGCCACCACGCCTGTTTTTATCTTAAGTGATGGCTACCTGGCCAATAGCTCCGAACCCTGGCTGATCCCGGACCCGGATGAGATTGAACCGATTGTGGTTAAGCATCCGACTGCCTCCAACGGCCCGGATGGTTTCAAACCTTATAAACGAGACCCCGAAACTTTGGGCAGACCCTGGGCCATTCCCGGTACGCCTGGTCTGGAACACCGGCTTGGGGGCCTGGCCAAGCAACCTGAAACAGGCAACGTTTCTTACGTTCCCCAGGAAAATGAGCAGATGGTAGAGGAACGAGCGGTCAAAATAGCTCGCCTGGCTAATGTTATCCCGGAGCAAGAAGTGATCGGGCCCCAAGAAGGCGATTTGCTGGTCGTGAGCTGGGGCAGTACCTATGGCGCTGTACGCTCGGCCGTATTGCAGATGCAGGCCCAGGGTATGCCCGTGTCTCACGCCCATCTCCGTTACCTGAATCCTTTCCCCCGCAACCTGGAGGAGATTCTCGGCCGTTTTGAGCGCATCCTGGTGCCGGAGATGAACCTGGGCCAGTTGATCATCCTGTTGAGAGGTCATTATGGTACGCACAATTTCATTCCCTTCTCGAAGGTGCAAGGCCGGCCCTTTGCCATCAAAGAAATCCTGTTAAAAATAGAATCACTGTTAGCAGAACCCCGGAGGTTAAGTGATGACTGAGGTCAAAAAATTGGCTCGCAAAGATTTTGTTTCAAACCAGACCGTCCGTTGGTGTCCCGGTTGCGGTGATTACGCTATTCTGGCCCAGATGCAAAAAGTGTTGCCAGAACTGGGTATTCCCAAAGAAAACATCGTTTTTATTTCCGGTATTGGCTGCTCCAGCCGCTTTCCCTACTATATGAATACCTACGGTATTCACAGTATTCACGGTCGGGCGCCTACCCTGGCCACCGGTCTCAAAATAGCCAACCCCGACCTGAGCGTGTGGGTCATTACCGGAGATGGCGATGGTCTCTCAATTGGCGGCAACCACATGCTGCACGTCCTACGTCGCAACGTCGACATCAATATTCTTCTTTTCAACAACCGCATCTACGGCCTGACCAAGGGCCAATATTCACCTACCTCTTTGCGTGGCACCAAAACTAAATCTTCGCCCATGGGCACGATTGAGCACTCGTTCAACCCTTTATCTGTGGCCATCGGCGCTGAGGCCACCTTTGTCGCGCGCACCATCGATACGAACATTAAGCACATGGCCAAAATCCTGAAACGGGCCGCCGCGCACAAAGGCACTTCCTTTGTAGAAATCTACCAGAACTGTGTCATCTTCAACGACAAGGTCTGGAGCTATGCCACCGACCCGGCCGTAAGAGATGAGAACGTCTTGGTGTTGGAACATGGCCAGCCGATGATTTTTGGCAAAAATCGGGATAAAGGTATCCGCTTGAATGGGTTGGACCCCGAAATCGTTTCGCTAGACACTGTAGCCAGAGAAGAGTTACTGGTTCACAACGAATCTGCCCCAGAACCCAACCTGGCTCACCTGCTGAGCCGGATGAGAGCCCCGGACTTTCTTCCAGAACCGATTGGTGTTTTCCGTTGCGTTGAACAACCTGTCTATGAAAAGGGACTCATGGGTCAGGTTGAGGCAGCCATCCAACTCAAGGGTCAAGGTGACCTGGGCCAACTCTACCATGCGGGCGACACCTGGGAAGTATTGTCTGAAACCAACGGTCGCAACGGTCACAAAAACCAATAGGATGCCACCCTTACTTTTCCGACAAACTGCTAGCCGATAAAAACGGGGATCCGTAGCATTTTTATGACAGAGATAACTACCAAGCCAACGTTAAGAATTCGGGTTTCTATACTGGTATACTGACAGAGTAACAAAACGGCCTCTGCGTTGGCGGAGGCCGTTTTTTATCCCAATGGCAACCGGAAATAGCCAGTGAAATCCACTCACGCCTCCCAAACAACCGCCGATCACCGACCAATGACTGCAGTACATCTGTTGCCGCCTGTTACCCTGCTACCTGTTACTTGCCACCTGCAACCTGGCAACCCTGCAAAGAACGACCAACGACCAACGACCAACGACGAACGAACCAACCTGCGACCCTGCAACCTTGCTACCCGGCTACCTTGCTACTTTCAACATGACCCTGACTCAACTTATCAAAGAAAAAGCATACGACCTCGGCTTTAACCTGATTGGTATCGCGCCCGCCGAACGCGCCCCTCACGCCGAGGCTTACCGTCGTTGGCTGGCCCAGGGGTATGCCGCCCAAATGGATTGGCTGGCCCGGACTCCCCAACGGCGCGAGGACCCCAGCCAGATCGTCCCCGACGCAAAATCTGTGGTCGTGGTCGGTCTCTCCTATTTTATTCTCGACCCACCGGCCGACCTGTGGCATGACCCCTCGCGGGGACGTATCGCCCGCTATGCCTGGGGATTGGATTATCACGACGTCATACTACCCCGCCTGCGAGAGTTGGGTGGCTTTATCGAACAGGAAACCGGTCACCCCCTTGACCAGCGGGCCTACGTGGATACCGGTCCGGTACTGGAGCGAGATTTCGCCGCCCAGGCCGGATTGGGGTTTATCGGTAAAAACACGTTACTCATCAATCCCAGCATGGGCTCTTACCTGTTTCTGGGCGAAATTTTGACCGGTGTGGAGCTGGAATATGATGAACCCGCCCTCGATGGTGGAGCCAGTTGTCGCACCGGCCCGCCCGGCCGCTCAGAACGGGTCGGCACGTGCGGCAATTGCAGGCGCTGCCTGGAGGTTTGTCCCCCCCATGCCTTTCCGGCCGCCTACATTTTGAACAGCAATCGCTGTATCTCTTACTTGACCATTGAATTAAAAGGGGCCATTCCTCTGGCCCTGCGACCGCTGATGGGTAACTGGATTTTCGGCTGCGATGCATGTCAGGAGATTTGTCCCTGGGTACGGCGTTATTCACAGCCGACTGGTGAGCCTTTTTTTCGCTACGATCCCGATCTTGTCGTCCCCAAGTTGGTCGATTTGATGGCCCTGGACGACGTTACCTTCCGCACCCGCTTCAAGGACAGTCCCATCAAACGGACCAAACGACGCGGCCTGCTGCGCAACGTGGCCGTTGCCCTGGGTAATTGGGGCAGTCCGGAGGCCCTGCCGGTTCTGGAGCAGGCCCTAAAGGACCCCGAACCCCTCATCCGGGAGCATGCAGCCTGGGCCATTGAGCAAATCACCGAGCGCTAATCGCTTAACTGCTTGACAAATGGTTGAATAACAAGCATGATAGAAAATATTCGTCGTCCATTGTCATTCGTTACCTGCTCTGCCAGTTCGCCACCTGCCCTGTGGGTTCGTCGGCGGTCGGCGGCCGGCGCTCACTCTCAGGAGATAACCAGCACGCTGTGGGAAATAAGACAAAAATAGATAGCCTCGGACAAGCATTTCTTTGCCTCCTGCTGACCGTATGTATTGCCCTGGTGATCGCTCTTAAGCCGACCCCCACTTTTGAGCAAACCTGGCCTACACAGCCAGCTATACCCGGCCAAAAGCAGCCCACGCTTGACGCTCTGGCGACATTGGAAACATCAGAATCCCCCAGAAACAGAACAGGGACCACCGATCAGCAGTTGGTAGTGGCCATAGCCTCACCTACCTTAACACCCACAGCCCCGCCAAAATTAACCACAATGCCACTTCCGCCCCCCGTTTCTCCAGAGCTGACGATAACACCCGTTCACCTAACGCCTACCCCAAAGCTAACGACCATCCCGACCCGGCAGTTCTCTACCTCCTCACCGACCGTTACACTCACCCAGCCACCAACATCTACCCCAGGCATTACCCCGGTGGAGCGCTTCTTGTTGGTCGAGCAGGATACACAAACAATGCACGTCTACGAAAATGGGGCCGAGGTGCGTACAATCCCGGTCAGCACCGGCGCGCCGGCTACCAATACCTTTACCCCGGCCTGGCGCGGTGTGGTTGGCTCTGACCAGGGTAGCGGCTTCTTCGGTAACACTGCTCTCTATGCCGATTATATGTGGTATCTCTTCCCCGGCCCGGAGGGTTCAATCCTCATCCACAGTGTCCCCTACACCTACAGTGGTGAGGTAAAGGTCTACGATCAACTCAATATGCTGGGGGTGAAGCCCGTCTCTCTCGGTTGTGTGCGTGTCTCACCGGAAGATGCAGCCTGGCTCAAAACGTGGAACCCGGTCGACGTTTCGATTGAGATTACCCGCTGGTCCGGGCAGATCAACCGGGTGGTTGATGAGACCCCGTCGCCGGAATAATTTTCTTGGAGTCAAGGTGAATGTTGTCATTCATTTTTGATGATCTTGATCCAGTGGCAAACTGAAACCAACCTTGGAATTTAGATGTGACTGCCTTAATTGTACCATAGAAGCCGGTGTTAAGGCACTCTCACACCTGGCGCATATTTTACAAGGGTGTGTTTCATTTACTTTAGAAATACTCCCGCTGGACTGTGGTCCAGCGGTTTATAGCGTGGACTGTGGTCCACGCCGAGTGTGTCTTAAATCATTTGAAACGCACCCATTTTACAACGCCCACAGCGTGTGGTAGGCTATTCAGTGGGTAAAATTGTAGCCGGCGCATCCCCATGCGCCAGCAGCTCAGTGTAAAACTGTAGCTGGCGCATCCCCATGCGCCAGCGGCAAGGCATGGGGATGCCTTGCCTACGTTTTGCTCAATGCCAAGTAAGGAGGGGATTTGGATTTTATCGCCTTTTTACGGAGATAAAACAGTCATAGTTATGATGCAAGCAAACGCCTTTTACCAAAGAATCATTAAAATTGGCACTCAGCCAGCATATGAACGTTATGGCCTGCTGGCTGAATTTCACACAGAAGCAACCACGGCCTATCTCAATACCATTCAGGGCATGACAAAACAGGAGGCCATGCGAACCGGCACTGATGGCCGAACGGTCACTCAGATAGTGGGCCATATCGCCGAGTGGGAACGGTTTACGATTTTGGCCGCTGGGGAGATGGCGGTTGGGGTACAATGGCCCCGAATTATGAACCTCTCCGGGTATCTGGAACCGGATGGTCAGGTACTCAATTTTACCAGTGTGGATGGTTTTAATGCTTATCAGGCTACCAAACACGCCACCTGGCCCTGGAATCAGATTCAAGATTTGGCCATTCACACGGCCACGGCTCTCCACGCTCTTTTTACCCAGCCAGCGTTATTGTCACCCGACTGTCTTGAACGGACCAGGGCTTACGAATGGCGCCTGCCAAACGGCATTAAGTTGACCGTTCCGGTTGGCTGGTATCTGTGGATGGTGTCGATTGAGCATGAAACAGTTGCCCACGCCCCTGATCTTGGCTTGAGGGAGATACCCAAGCTCTATTGAATAAAATCAATAACAGCAAAAGTCACATACAAAAAATGATGCGCGAGGAAAATTATAAACAAGTTGAACTTAATAAAATGAAGCTGCGGGCGGCCGCTCTATTTTGGTTCGTTTCTATTCTATTCGTCTTGGCGGCGATTTTTGAGAGGCAATATGCCTGGTTGAGCTTTGTGCGGGCCACAGCCGAAGCGGCTATGGTTGGCGCAATCGCTGATTGGTTTGCCGTAACGGCCCTGTTTCGCCATCCCTTGAATCTCAAAATCCCTCATACGGCCATCATCCCGCGTCGAAAAGACGCGATTGGTCAGGAGTTCGGGACCTTTGTGCAGCACAACTTCCTATCCGAGGAGGTGATTGCCGACAAGTTACAATCCTTGGATATCGCCCAGAGTGGGGCTAGGTGGATCAGCCAACCCGAAAACAGCCAGCAGCTTGCCAATCATGCTGCCGTCGGTCTCACGGCAATGATTCAGGTCATGAAAGATGAAGATGTCCAGGACCTCATTGAACGGGGCGTTGTGACCCAGATTCGATCAATCCGGGTCGCTCCGCTTTTGGCCACTCTGCTGACCCTGGTCACGGCCGGTAACAGACACCAGGAGCTGTTATATGGCACATTAAAGTTGGTGGTTCATTTGCTGGAGGAAAACAAGCAGGCCATTCGGACAAAGATCAGTCGCGAGACTCCCTGGTGGGTCCCTCGTCGGGTTGACGACGCCATTTACCAAAGAATCATCAAAACCGTCAAAGAAACACTGCACGATGTAAATTCCGATCCACACCATCCTCTCCACGCAAAATTCAATGAGGTTGTCTCCCACTTCGTTGAGGACCTGAAACACTCACCCGATATCATTGCCAGGGAAAACGCCCTGAAGGAAGAACTTTTGCAACATCCCGCCGTCCGAGAGTTTTCTTTTTCGCTGTGGATAGATATCAAAACCTCGTTGCTGGAACCTGGTTCAAACCCGGATTCGGACTTCCGCCGTCCTATTCAGCATGGCATTACGAAATTTGGTGAGGCCCTTCTGAACGACAAGGTACTGCTTGAAAAGATCAATCGCTGGGTGGAGGATGTCGTTCGTTATATTATCAAGGAATATGGTCACGAAGTGGGGTATCTTATCTCACAGACAATTCGTAACTGGGACACCGAGGCTACATCGCGCAAGGTAGAGCTATACATCGGCAAGGACCTGCAATTCATTCGCATCAATGGTACGCTTGTCGGTGGGTTGGCCGGATTGATGATTCATCTCGTCTTTTTATTGCTGGCTTGAAAATGAGACGGTCAACCGCTGACTTAGTCTCAGCAGATTCAATTTTTAGGCTCCGAGCGGACCACAGTCCGCGTTTTGGCCGCTGGACTGTGGTCCAGCTAGAGCAAATTTGGATCTACCGAGTCTCTTTTGCTCGCCAAAATTCTTCGTAGATCAATCCTCAAACTATGTGCCAAATGTATCCTCTCAAAAGTAAGGACGAGGCAAGTCGGAGCGCAGTTTGTTTGCTTCGATTACCCCCAATCCGACTTACCTCGTCCCTGGTACGTTACCCACAAATTTAAGGAGGATACTGCCAAATGTCTATTTTAATGGTGACATTTAACACTAAACTTGATCCCGTTTATCGAGTATAATAGGATCAACACAAAATTGAATAGTTATCTTGTAGGGAAGGGCTATTTATACAATTTCATTGTGAAATTTCTCACCTCTCGTAATCTGAAACTCTACTTTTCCCCCATCAGTTGTCGAATTTGAGACCAGAGATTTTTTGTTTTACTATTATTGAATTAAGATAAGAGGTGTGGAAAATTACGGGATTATTGCCAATATCGTAACTATCTACCATGTCATTCTGAGCGACCACAGGGAGCGAAGAATCTCCTGTTTCAGGCTGGATTTGCCCTTGTTACCGGAGATTCCTCGTCGCTTCGCTCCTCGGAATGACATGAGGGTAGGCAGTTAC
>DAOUMU010000552.1:0-5685 GCA_034409055.1 Anaerolineae bacterium | reverse complement strand
TACCTACCATGTCATTCTGAACGAGCGCAGCGAGTGAAGAATCTCCTATTTCGCCTTGAATTTGTCTTCGTTGCCGGAGATTCCTCGTCGCTGCGCTCCTCGGAATGACATGAGGGTAGGCAGTTACCAAGTGACGAAAGACCAACGACGAAAGACGAAAATGGCTCATTTGTCCTTCGTCTTTGGTCGCGTTGGTCAGGTTGAAATGGCTAGAAAAGGAATTTCCGAACGCTCTTGTAGTAAACTTGAGGGGGGGAGACTTATCAAATATGGAGGGAGATGACTTATTATTATGGCTGTCTATGAGGATCGCGAAGCCTTTATTCCCTACCGCCGGTCAGACCTGATAGACATGTGTCTCGAAGAAGGTCACTTCTCGCCGGAGGAGGCCCAAAAGTTCAGGCAGTTCTGCGAAATTCTAACGGCCTATTACCACTTTGAATTCCACCGTACCCTGGAAGTCTTAAAAGATAACTTTGCCCCTTACAACCCGGATCGGGATACCAAGCCCAGAACTAAGCCGACACCGGCCCAACTGGCCGAGCTGGAAACCAACCTGGTTACGGCCTTCAAAACTGTCCTGGAAAGCGCCAACTACAACCCCCTCTCTGAAGCAGACCTGCAGCGGGCTTTTGAGGAAGAGTCCCTGGTCGAATTAAAGACCCAGGTTGATTTCGACGACTTTGAGCAGATGCTCTGCTACCATCGCGGCGATGTTTGCAAAATTACCACCGTCAAAAAGTTTTTCCGGAAAGTCGAGCGGACGATTGACGTCTTTGAGCGGGTGGTCTTGCTGCTCAAATTTAAAGATACCGCCTATTTTGCGGCCAAAAAGATCAAAATTGAAAATCTCGACTTCACGCCGGGGAAAATGTATATCTACCTTTACAAAAACATTCCGAAATACGACCTGGAACTGCTCTTCCCCAACATCAAAATCAGTATGACCTGGAAAGATCGACTTCTCTTTGGGGTGCCGGCCGTTGGTGCGGCCGTGCCGGTGATTATCAAAGCCCTGCCCCAACTCCTGCTGGTGATTGGCGTGATTTTATTCTTCACCCTCGGTCCGTCGGTGGCCAGGGACCTGGGGGCCGACGAAGAAGCCGTGCACAATATTATGCCCGTTCTGGTGGCCCTGTTATCAGTGGTAGTGGCCCTGGGTGGGTTTGCCTTCAAGCAGTACACTAACTACAAAAACAAGCAGATCAAGTTCCAAAAAAGCGTGACCGACACCCTCTTCTTTCGCAATCTGGATAGTAACGCGGGTGTCTTTCAAGCCCTCATCGACGCCGCCGAAGAGGAAGTGAGTAAAGAAATTATCCTGGTCTACTATCACCTGTTGGCCCAGCAAGAGCCCTTGACCGCCGAGCGGTTGGATAACCGCATCGAACAATGGATGGCGGAGAAGTTTGGGACCAAAATCGATTTCGACATTAATGACCCCCTGGGTAGGCTAGAGATCATTCGAGGCAAGCTGATCAAGGCTGGCCAGGATGAGACGAGCGCGCCTGAACTATCGCTCCTACGCCGGGATGAGCAGGGCTTTTTGCACGTGCTCCCCCTGGACAGCGCCAAAACCGTGCTGGACTACGTTTGGGATAACTTGTTTCGCTACCACGTTAAAGTAAGCGTTCAGGGGGTAGGTTAGGTAGCATCCCTTCGACAAGCTCAGGACGCAGCCTGAGTAGATTGCGAGGGGTAAGACCTGACAGGTTTAGTAATCTGTCGCTATTTGTTGCCAATTTGCTACAACTTTACCTATATTATCTGGTAGATTTTCGCTAAAACCTGTTCGGATGATTATCGCTAAGATTGGCCAGTAGGTTTTATGATTATAAGGTAGCAAAAATGGGGGATAGACAAAAAGCCCAATCTTGCTTCATACTACTTAATATGAGCTAGTCCAAAATTCCTTTACCCCTAATTTTTGTTGGTACCTTCTCAAATGGCAAAAATAAACACCGGGAGCACACTGCGGGTGTTGGTTGTTGATGATAGTCCTCAAATTCGAGAGTTTGTGGCTGAATATATTTTGAAACCCAATGGGTTTCAAGTTGACGTAGCCGTCGATGGCTCTGAGGGCTTGCAAAGGGCACTGAGTGGCAGCCCGGATTTGATTTTAATGGATTATGAGATGCCCCACTTAAATGGACTGGAGGTTTTACGGATTCTACGCCGGAGTGACAGTAAGGTGCCGGTGATCCTGATGACCTCGCATGGATCTGAACAGGTTGCCGTCGAAGTCTTTCGCTTGGGCGTACAGGATTACCTCATTAAGCCATTTACCGCGGAGACAATGTTGGAGGTGATCGAAAACGCCTTATCGGTGACCCATTTGCAACGGGAGCGGGACGCGCTGACTGACCGCTTGATCCAGGCCAATCAGGAACTCGAGCAGCGTCTTCGTGAACTCAACGTGTTGTACCAGATCGGTAAATCAATTACCACGCCTATGCACCCCGAGAAGATGTTAGAGCGCATTGTTGACGCCGTGTTATTTATGACCAAAGGGGAAAAGGCTACCCTGGTTTTGGCTGACTCGGAGACGGGCAAATTCAGGAAACATGTCAAAAGACGGCGGGACCAGTCAACCTCTCAGAAGCGGTGGGACACCACCGGACGCTTGACGCCGCTGGCTGTGGACGGTGAGGGGCCGATTAATATCGATACCGGAAACGTCCTCTCCGTTTCGCTCCGGGTCGGGCAAAAGGTCGTCGGTACCTTAAGTGTCAATAAGCCAATAGATGCACAGTTTACCTCGCACGACGAACGACTCTTCCGTATGTTGGCCGATTATGCCGCCATTGCCATTCAGAACATGCAGTTGATGCGCCAACTCCATTTGACCAAAGAACGGGAAAAGCAGCAGATTCGGAACTTGTTTGAGCGGTACGTGGCTCCGTCAGTGGTGGAGCAGATTCTGACCCACCCGGGCCAGGTGAAACTGGGCGGAACCCGCCAGACGGTGACGGTGCTGTTTGCCGACGTGCGTGGTTTTAGCACTTCTAGCACCTACATGTCGCCAGAGATAATGGTCGAACTGCTGAATCGGTACATTCAGGTTGCCGCCGAGGCCGTGTTGGCCGAGGAGGGTACCTTAGACAAATTTGTCGGAGACGCCATCATGGCCTTTTTTAATGCTCCCCTGCCTCAAGCTGATCACGTTCTGCGGGGGGTGCGGGCCGCCTGGAGGTTGTGCCGGTCAGTAGAGCAGTTGTATCAGCACCTTCCCTCCACCCACCGGTTGAAGTATGGGGTGGGTGTAGGAATCGGTGAGGCTGTCGTGGGGAACATTGGTACGCCCGAGTTGATGAACTTCACCGTGATCGGTGATGTGGTCAACAAGGTCAAGCGGCTACAAGAGAATGCTCAGGGCGGGCAAATTCTGATCAGCCTGGAAACCTATCATTTGCTGCATGATCGTATCCAGGCCCAACCTGTGGGCAATCTCCACCTCAAGGGTCAAAGCCAACCCGAACCGGTGTACGAAGTTCTGGGCCTGCGGGACGGACAGTGAACAGTGAACAGTAAATAGTGAACAAATGGGTAGAAATGTTCTGACCGCTGCTAAGAAACAACCAGTTTCTTGTGGAATGAAGATATAGGGTTTACTCGCAATTTGGGAGATGCCCTCATATTACTTTTTCGGCTTGGGGCAAAATCGGCCGCACACCTATTTTATCTACTTCGCCCATTGGAATATAGATCGTCAGGCGTTTGTTGGGGATCTCGATCACATAGTAGTGTTCAAATCCCGCCACCAGTTCTTGATGTTTAATATCGATCACTCGCCCGACCCCGTGGATAGGATGCAAAACCCTATCGCCAATTGTAAGCTGCATAAAACACCTCCCCAGATTCCTTCAGCTTAATCGGCTGGCTGTTGAGCCAGCCATTCGTCACGTTCCGATGTTGATACTCTTTTGAGGCTCAACCCCAGGCGCTGCCGAGATGGATCAATTCTCAGAATACGGAGGATAAGTTTGTCGCCACGCTGCACAATCTCGTGGGGCTTGTCAGGTTGTGGGTCGGCTAATTCGCTGATATGAACAAGACCCTCTACCCCGCAGTCCAGGGTGACGAACGCGCCGAAATCAGCGATGTTGGTAACCGCGCCGCTCACCAGTTGATCCACGGTAAGGATCTCTTCTGCCAGCAGCCAGGGGTCGGGCTGTAGTCGTTTTAGGCTCAGACCAATCCGTTTACGTTCGCGGTCCAGGTGCAAGATATACACCTCAATTTCGTCGCCAACTTGCAGGACCTCCTTGGGATGTCGAATTCTCCGCCACGCTAGCTCAGAGTTGTGAATTAAGCCGTCAACGCCGCCCAGGTCCACAAACGCCCCGAAACTGCATAAATGTTGAACTGTACCTCGACAGACATCACCTTCCACAAGTTCACTCAAGAGACGTTCCAGGTTCTGTTGCCGGATTTTCTGTCTGGCCAGTCGCTCTGAGAGGATCAAGCGGCTTCTGTCTCGATCGACCTCGATGACCTTCAGGGGTAATTCTTGCCCAACGTAAGCCTTCAACGTTGTCTGGCGGTACAAGCCAGATAAACTCTGTCTATTCTTCACCCAGAGATGTGAGGCCGGGACAAAGGCCTGGAGTTGGCCAAATTTCACCAGTAGCCCACCCCGATTGAATCCGGTCACTTCGCCTTGCCAGAATTCACCACTTTCCAACAACTCCTGAGCCCTCAACCAATCCCGCTCCTCTTGGGCCTGGTACAGAGATAGGATGTGGGTATTGTCCAGCCCCGCAGGTTGCACCAGGCGAGTGATAACTTCTTGGCCGGGTTTCAGCTCTGGAACCATTTCTTCTTCCAGGCGTTCAATGTCGGACTGGGGAATAAAGCCATCACGTTTTAGACCAATATCTACCATGATACCGTTTGGCTCGATCTTCAGGATTACGCCCTGGCAAACCTGCCCACGATGCGGAGGCTGGTAGTCATATGCTTCGGTCAACCATTGCTCAACTGGGTGTTCAGCTATCATTTTGCCGCTTCCTTAACGTTGCTTAACTAAAAACGAAAGCCCGATCTTCTGCATCTCACGAGGGACAAGAAACCCGGGCCTCATCGCTCAAATCAACTTAGCAGGGGCCTCTAATTCAATGGATTCAAAGAAAAAGCTCGGTCTATTTGCACGTCTTGCGGACTGCAAGCCAAGAACCGAGCTTGTCAAAATCTACAGTTAGATTAAGTAGATGTAAAATCCTAAGCTTCAACGACAGCAAAATATGAGTTGAGTAGTCTGTCGTCAAATATCCGGTCGTAACCGGAATGCGTCATCCCTTTCTAAATGAATAATCAACTGATTGCCAAGATCAACTTGGATTTAAGAGACTTTCGCAACCTCGCAAGGTTAAAATCGAGTTTTTTAATTTAGTTGCCGTAATTGTATGGTAATGAAAGAAAATCAGTTTGTCAAATAGTCTTTAGGTTCTGTTGACATTTTGACCTGTCGTCAGTAGGTTTTCTGGAAAATCACTTCCCAAGAATAATGCCCGCCACAGTAATAAGAATCATTGGCCCGTTTCCAATCACACTCGAGATCATTCGCACAATATCCGGCCTGGATCATCTGGTCATTAGGGATCGTCGTCATAAATGAACTGAAGGGGAAACTGATTTCGCTGGTGTAAGGCTGACCGGTGGCCGCGTCCCGCTTGATGACCATCT
>DAOUMU010000551.1:0-22345 GCA_034409055.1 Anaerolineae bacterium | reverse complement strand
GTGGCACACCTTCTATGGCAGCAACAGCTTTGACAGAGGCAATGGTATCGCCGTAGATGGGAGCGGCAATGTCTATGTCACGGGCTATAGCTATGCGACCTGGAACGGGCCAGGCGACACCGCCCCGCTGCATGCCTATAGCGGGGGCGACATCGTGGTGGTTAAGCTAAACAGCAGTGGGGCCTACCAGTGGCACACCTTCTATGGCAGCAGCGATTTGGAAAAAGGCGATGGTATCGCCGTGGATGGGAGCGGCAATGTCTATGTCACGGGCTGGAACTTTGCGACCTGGAACGGGCCAGGCGACACCCCCCCGCTGAATGCCCATAGTGAGAGCACCGACATCGTGGTGGTTAAGCTGAACAGCAGCGGGGCCTACCAGTGGCACACCTTCTATGGCAGCAACAGCTTTGACAGAGGCAATGGTATCGCCGTAGATGGGAGCGGCAATGTCTATGTCACGGGCTATAGCTATGCGACCTGGAACGGGCCAGGCGACACCCCCCCGCTGCATGCCTATGGCGCAGGCTACAACATCGTGGTGGTGAAGCTGAACAGCAACGGGGCCTACCGGTGGCACACCTTTTATGGCAGGAGCCACTGGGATGTTGTCAGAGGCGATGGCATCGCCGTGGATGGGAGCGGCAATGTCTATATCACGGGCTGGAGCCATGCGACCTGGAACGGGCCAGGCGGCACCCCCCCGCTGAATGCCTATAGCGGGTACGACGACATCGTGGCACTCAAGCTGCACAGCGGCGGGGCCTACCTGTGGCACACCTTCTATGGCAGTAGCGACAACTATGGTGGCGACTATGGCCAGGGTATTGCCGTGGATGGGAGCGGCAATCTCTATGTCACGGGCAGGAGCGGGGCGACCTGGAACGGGCCAGGCGGCACCGCCCCGCTGAATGCCCATAGCGGGAACTACGACATCGTGGTGGTGAAAATTGAGCAGCCCGAAATGGTCGTGTCCGGCAACCGCTACCTGCCCCTCATCATCAAGAATTAGGCGGACAGCCCCTCATCCCACGAGTTCCCCCGAGTCATTTTCAAGGGGGATTAAGCAGTACAGGACAGGCCGCTGTCTACTCAGCGTAGGCTGAGCAGTCATCCAAAGTGAGGTGTATGATGAAACACAGATCAATTCTTATCAGTTTATTAGTAGTGATCCTCTTGTTGCTGCTGACGGTCGGCGGCAGCCAGGCCCAGGAGCCGGCAGGCGACATCAATGCCCAGGCCCTGGGGACCGCCTTTACCTACCAGGGCCGTTTGACCGATGGCGGCAGTCCGGCTAACGGCGAGTATGATTTTCAGTTTAGGCTGTACAACGGCAACGATGGTTCTGAGGTGGGCAGCCCCATCAGCCAAGAGAACGTGTCTGTGACCGAGGGCGGGTTCACTGTGCAACTGGACTTTGGCAACGTCTTTGACGGCACCCCCCTATTGCTGGGGATTAGTGTCCGGCCGGGCAGCAGCAGCGGGGCTTACACCACCTTGAGCCCGCGCCAGCCTTTAACCCCTGCGCCGTATGCTCATTATGCCGCCCACGCCCCTTGGTCCGGTCTGAGCGACGTCCCGGCCGGGCTGGATGACGGCGACGATGATACCACCTATACCGCCGGCACCGGCCTGGCCCTCTCCGGTGGTGAGTTCAGTGCAAATACAAGCTATCTACAACGCCGGGTGAGTTCAAGCTGCGCCACCGGCTCGGCCATTCGGGTCATCAGTGCTGATGGCACGGTCACCTGCCAGGCGACGGGCGGCGGGGGTGTCTTTTGGTCCTTGAGCGGTAACAGCGGCACCACGAGCAGCAACTTCCTGGGCACCACCGACAACCAGGCCCTGGAGTTGCGGGTAAACGGTGCCCGCGCCCTCCGGCTGGAGCCCGACCCCACCAGCCCCAACCTGATAGGCGGTTACAGCGGCAACAGCGTTACGCCTGGCGTGATGGGCGCTACCATTGGCGGTGGGGGGAACAGTAGCTACCCCAACCAGGTAACCGCAAATTACGGGACCATCAGTGGGGGCAATAATAACACCGCCAGCGGCGACTATGCCGCCGTCGGTGGGGGCTGGGCCAACAGCGTTAGCAAAGACTATGCCACCGTCGGCGGGGGTATTAACAACGCTGCCAGCGGCAACTATGCCAGCGTCGGCGGGGGCCAAGGCAACACCGCCAGCGGTGAATTTGCCAGCGTCGGCGGGGGTCAAGGCAACACCGTTAGCGGCAGCTATGCCAGCGTCGGCGGGGGCCAAGGCAACACCGCTAGCGGTTACATTGCCACCATCGGCGGGGGTGTATACAACACCGCCAGCGCCTACGATACCACCGTCAGCGGGGGCAGTAACAACACCGCGGGCGGCAACGTTGCCACCGTTGGCGGGGGCACTTACAACGACGCCAGCGGCGACTATGCCACCGTCAGCGGGGGCAATAACAACACCGCCAGCGGCAACTACAGCTTCGCGGCCGGCCGGCAGGCTAAGGCCAACCACGATGGCGCCTTTGTCTGGGCCGATTCGACCTTTGCCGACTTTACCTCAGATCGTAACAATCAATTCAAAGTGCGGGCCTCAGGTGGGGCCTGGTTTGAGGTCAGTGGTTCGTCCGGTCTCAACCCGGCGGCCTTGCGCGTGGAATCAACCAGCAGCAACGGGGTGGCCATCCATGCCCGTCAAACCAGCAGCGATGCCACCCTGGTCGTCGGCAACAGAGGTACGGGCGATCTAATCAAGGCATTTGGCGATAACGGGAGCGGCGGGAGCACGTTACGCTTCCAGGTAGACCAGGCCGGCAACGTCAGAGCGGACGGCACCTATTACGGTGCAGGTTATGAAAGCGGCAGCGCCGACTTTGCCGAAATGGTCCGCCCCGGTCAAACAGACCTTGTTCCCGGCGATGTGCTGGTCGTTGGCCCCGACGGGCGGATGGTGCGCAGCAGTCAAGCTTACCAAACCAGCGTTGTCGGCGTCTACTCTACTGAACCGGGCTTTATTGGCGACCACAAGCTGGACGAGGCCGGTAATCCCCTGGAACCGGAGCGCATTCCCCTGGCCGTGCTGGGCATTGTGCCCGTCAAGGCCAGTACCGAGAATGGCCCCATCCAGCCGGGTGATTTGCTGGTGACCTCCGCTACCCCCGGCCACGCCATGCGGGCTGATCTCAATCCCCCCACCGGCACGGTCATAGGTAAAGCCTTAGAGGGCTTGGATGCAGAGACCGGCGTTATCCAAATGTTGGTAATCTTGCAATAGGAGGGACACCATGCAATCTATCAAATGGCTATCTGGCTTGATCGGGCTGGCAATGTTGGCTTTAGTATTAACGGTCAGTGTGGCCCTGGCTCAAACCGGAAATGGGTATGACCTCTCCTGGTGGACGGTGGACGGCGGGGGAGGTGAAAGCAGCGGCGGGGGCTACACCCTGGTTGGGACCGGCGGTCAGCCGGATGCGGGCGTGTTGATGAGTGGCGGCAGCTACACCCTGGCCGGCGGCTTTTGGGGTGCCGGTGGCCTGGTTCAGAGTCCGGAAGGTAATCCTATCTATCTGCCAATTGTACTCAAGGAGCATTAGGGTTAACCGGCCATCACGTCCATACGTCCAAAAACTGGCTCCCAAAAACTGGGGCCGGTTATTGAATATTCCCTTGTCACATTTCGGATTACGCCATTGGCTAAATCAAGGGCTTATGACATATATCACAAATTGAAGACATATTTTCGTGCTAAAAAGTGCTAAAACCTGCGGGAGGGTGAACAGCTATAAATAATTGTTCGATGTCTGACAAGATATCCCTGGCCATATCTGGCCGGGGATTTTTTGGCAGATATACCTAGATAGTCTAACTATAATAAGGAAATAAGTTGGTAATGTTAAAAATTTTTATCGTCTCACTTCTAAAACAAATATGAAACATAACACGCGGTCTCTTTTGGACAGGATTATGGCTTTTTGGCCTGGGTCTGCTGTTGTGGTATCCTATTGTAGCAGAATTATCCTTGGTGAAGTAAGAGCAAGAAATGAGCCCTGATCCTCGTCTTGGTTGGTCTTTTTGGGGCCGGTGGGTGGTGGCAAATATTGTAGGGGCGAGCATCAGTGCAGGCATCGGCTGGGTTGTGGTCAGGATGGGTCCGGTGATTGTCAGCCAGGTCGTGCTCTGGGTCGTGATCGGGACGGTGATGGGGATGAGGCAACAATGGGTTTTGCGACGACACATCCAGGTGGATAACTGGGTATGGGCCAGTCTCGCTGGCTGGACGGTGGGCGGCATTTTGGGCGGGTATGGAGATATCGACTGGGCCGTGATCGGGACTGTGGTGGGGATAACGCAATGGTTCGGGCTAAGACGGCAAGTCCAGCGGGCTGGCTGGTGGGTGTTGGCCAGTACCACCGGGCTGGTCGTCGGCGGATTCATAGGTGGGGCTGTGTTCCTGGCCCAGAAATCGTTCGTGTTCAGGGAACAGATCGCTCTGGCTGAGACCGTGACCGATTTTGTGGCCTGGATTGTAGCCGGCGCTGCGGCCGGAACCGTAAACGGGATGATTACCGGTCCGTGGCTGATTTGGCTGCTGCGTTCCAAGAGAAAAGATCAAGATACAAATGAACAGACGAGATTTTTTGAAAGCTTTGGGCCAGGTAGCCGTAGGCAGTAGCCTGGTCATTGTTGGCGGGTATGAATACGGCAAACAGATTGAAACAAAATGGCTGGTGGTAGAGCAGGTACAGATTCCCCTCAAAAATCTGAAACCGGCTCTGGAGGGTTTCAAAATTGTGCAGATAAGTGACATCCATTTGCATCCCCACACCCAAATTGATTTCGTGCAGAAGGCTGTCACAATGGCCAACGCCCGGCAACCCGATTTGATCGTTTTAACGGGCGACTACGTGCTGCAAAGCGCCGATTCTATCTTTGAGTTGGCCCCTGTCTTGGCCTCGCTCAATGCCAAGTACGGGGTTTTTACCATTTTGGGAAACCACGATTTGTGGACCAATGCAGCCGTCGTACGTACCGGTCTAGCGGAAGTGGGATTCCCTCTTCTGCATAATGAGGGCGTGGCGCTAGACATTGGCCGGGAAACAATTTACCTGGCCGGTGTGGATGACGGCTGGAGTGGCAGACCAGATTTGAAAGCGGCCCTGGACAAAGCACCGGCTGATGCCTTGACCATCTTGCTGGCCCATGAGCCTGATTTAGCCGACACTTTTTCTCTGGATGGGCGGGTCTCACTCCAACTATCAGGCCACAGCCACGGCGGCCAGGTTCGTCTGCCGGGTCTTGGAGCGCCAATTTTGCCTTATTTAGGCCAAAAATATGACCAAGGACTTTACAAAGTCAACGATATGTGGCTTTATACGAATAGGGGGATTGGCCTGCTGCTCCCTATTCGTATCAATTGCCCGCCTGAAATCACGGAGATCATCCTTGTTGGCGCATAAATAAGATGAAAGGGGTTCAACACGGATTTGTGGGGTAAAAAGCCAGACCTGACGGGTTTTAGCGAAAATTTACCAGATAATACAGGGAAGTTGTAGCAAATTGGTAACAAATAGCGACAAATTATTAAACCTGTCAGGTCTTACCCCTCGAATCCACGTAGAGCCATGAAAGGAAATACCGAAAGCACCAAGATACTGGCCCTTATTCCTGCGTATAATGAAGCAGGTCGTGTGGGCAGCGTGGTGACCGGTGCCCTGACTCACCTGCCAGTGTTGGTGGTGGACGATGGTTCGACAGACGACACGGCCGCTCGGGCCAAAGCGGCTGGGGCCACTGTCCTGCGCCAGACACCTAATCAGGGCAAAGGAACCGCCCTGCAGGCCGGCTTTCGTCGGGCGATCAACGAGGGCTACGAGGCAGTGCTGACCCTTGACGCCGATGGCCAGCACGATCCGGCCGAGATTCCCAAGTTTTTGCGGGCCTACAAGACCCACCAGGCCGATCTGATCATTGGCGCGCGGGATTTTAGCCAGATGCCGCCAGTTCGTCGCCTGGCTAACTTCCTGGGGCGATGGGCTTTCTCTTGGGCTTTGGGTCAACCTGTGCGCGATAACCAGTCTGGTTACCGGCTGATCGGCCGCCAGTTGATGGAAGCGATGCTCACCAGTTGTGAGTCAGGCTTCGAGTTAGAAGTGGAAATGATTGTAACTTGCGCACGACACGGTTTCATGCTGGACTGGGTTCCCATCCGCACTATCTATGCCGGCGAAGGCAGTCATATCAATAACTGGCAGCACCTGGTTAATTTTTTGCGCATGGTATGGCAAACGCGCCGGAGTACTCGAAGAACGAAGCAAACATAGGTCAACCAGCACCTGGCAGCCAAATACGCTCGGCTGGTCTGCCCTGGCCAAGGCGCAGGGCATAATTACGCACCCGCTGCTCCATTTCTGCTTCACTGCCAAAGAGGACCGGCAACTGAGAGGTATAAGCTCGCACGCTCTCAATTTTGGCTTGCAGGTTTTCTTCTGACAGAAAGCACAAGCGGGGTTGCCAGTTAACCACCTGCCGGGCGGCCAGGGTGACCTGCAAGGTGTAAGGGGTTTCCTGCCCGGTCTGAAGATTGTCAAGTGCGGCATAGGGGTAATCTTCATAAAAAGCAAGGGTATAGGCCGGTGCACGCAACTGCCAGGCCACCGCGTGAACCAGTTGGTGGTCAACGTGGTGACCGACCGTCAAAGGGGCATAAATCGTCATATCTTCTCCCGCTGGAATCATTTCCCTCATCGCTTCGACAATATCAGCTACCAGGGGTCGATCAGCCGGGTGGATTTCACCGAAGATGTCGGCATCGCTGGTGTAATACCATGCTTCTTGTTGGGGATGGCCCCGGTAGATACAATCGGTAAACTTAAACCGCAGATAATCAGCCCCCAGGATCTCCATCGAGGCCTGATCCTCAAGCTGGCGAGTGGCAATGACATCCTCGGGGGTACCCCAACGGCGGTGCATGGCCTCGGCAAAAGGGGAGAGTGGTTCACCGGGCATAGGCGGCGCAGCAAAAACAGTGATGACCAGCACCGATGCCCCGGCCTGAACTTGCTGATGAATAGCCCCCCCGCAGGAGAGCGAGGCGTCATCGTAATGAGGCGATAGATAGATGTGGTGGTAAGAGTTGGTCATTTTTTGGGCTTTACTCAGGCAATGTCATCGATTTTAAGTTGTATTGCGTGTTGCGTGTTGCGTGAT
Source organism: Anaerolineae bacterium (assembly GCA_034409055.1). Classification (GTDB taxonomy): domain Bacteria; phylum Chloroflexota; class Anaerolineae; order 4572-78; family J111; genus DAOUMU01. The sequence goes on along the minus strand of DAOUMU010000551.1, from coordinate 15,155 downwards.
ATTTACGCAACACGCAATACGCAACACATACAGGTCCCTGCACTAACTAATTCTTGTTGCAAAACCTTGTAGACGACGCATCCCCATGCGTCTAGGCGGGCATAGGGATGCCCTGGCTACGTTTTGCAATAAAAACTAACTACCTGTGCTGCCAAAAATCTCGTAGTAATGAATAGCCGTTTCAATCCCCCGGTAAAAATTAGGCAGGTGGAATTTTTCGTTGGGGGCATGCAGTCTGTCGTCGGGTAAACCCAAGCCCATCATCACCACGGGCAGCTTTAAAGCCTCGTGAAACATAGCCACCACCGGCAACGTTCCTCCTTCGCGCCGATAAAGTGGACGTCGACCAAAACCTTGCTCGTATGCCTCGGCCGCCGCCTCAAGCGCGGACGCCGATAAATCAACCACGGCGCTACCGGCCGCAGAAAGCATCTCTACCGAAACTCCCATTGTCTTGGGACTGGCGTTATAAACATGTTCCGTAAACAAGCGAACGATTTCCTGGGGATCCTGATCCGGCACCAAACGCATGCTGACTTTGGCCGTAGCTGTAGCCGGAATGTTGGTTTTTTGGCCACTGCCGATAAAACCGCCCCTGATACCGTGAATATCCAGGCTTGGCCGGATACCTACCCGCTCGGCAACGGTGTAGCCAACTTCCCCCCAGAGGGCAGGGGCCCCGGTTTCAGCCAAAACAACTTCCCCGGTCAGCGCATCCTCATTAAGTGCCTCCCGTTCGATGGGAGTCAATTCGCGAACGGTGTCATAAAAGCCGGGGATGGTAACCCGGCCATTATGATCGTGCAAGGCAGCCAGCAACCGGACCATCGCGTTGAGCGGATTCTCGACCACTCCGCCATACATACCGGAGTGCAAATCTTGCCGGGAGCCCCTCATTGAAATTTCCATATAAACCAACCCCCGGATGCCACTAATCAGAACAGGGGTGTCAGGATCGACGATGGGGGTATCAGAAATGAGGGCGGCATCGGCTTTCAGCAAATCTAGATGCTTTACGACAAACTCCTCCAGGTTGGGACTGCCAATTTCTTCTTCACCTTCCAGCATAAATTTTACGTTTAGAGGCAGTTGCCCGGTTGAATTCAGGTAGGCCTCTATGGCCATCAAGTGGGTGTAAAACTGTCCCTTGTCATCGGATGTGCCCCGACCAAAGATATCATCCCCTTTAATAATGGGCTCGAAAGGTGGGGTTAACCACTCCTCCACAGGATCAACAGGTTGTACGTCATAATGCCCGTAAATGAGCAGGGTGGGTGCGTCGGGACCGGCATTCAACCAGTCAGCATAAACCACCGGATGACCGGCCGTCGGCATAATCTTAACATTTTGCAAACCGATTTCGGCCAATTTATCGGCCAACCATTGAGCCGCCCGTTGCATGTCAGGCTCACATTCGGGCAAGGTGCTGATGCTGGGGATACGCAATAGCTCCTGAAGACCAGCCAGGGCCTCGGCGTGATGATTTTGGGCATAAGTTAGGGCCTGATTACGCATAAAAATATATCCTTTCGGTTATGTTAGTAATGATTATAAAATTGCGGCGGATTGCCAGTTAACAACCCGCCGCAAGCTATCCTCAAGCGGAACTATGTTTGTGTTGTGCTTGTTGAAAGTTCCAAACTGTTCGTTTTTAGGACTTACTTTTATCGCTCAATGCGGAAAGATACCTCAGCACGCACCCGGTAGACGTCTACTTTATCATCTTTCATGCGCACATCAAACTCGGTAATACCGATGCGGGTAATACCATGCAACGTCTTTTGGGCCTCGGCAACGAGTTTTTCCGTTGCATCTTGCCAGCTTTCACTAGATTCCCCAACCAGGGTGATGATTTTTACCACACTCATAATGTACCTCCTTGTACAGAACCCCCTACAATAAAACGTTTTGATTTCTTTTACAAGCGAGATGGGTTCCTTACTTAACCCATTCGCACAAGGTTAACCTTTCAACAAGCACAACCTACTAAATAATGTAGATTATATAATCTTTGAAAAATGGTGGCAAATGGCTCACCCAAGGCAGTTAGCTTTTCTTTTCACGGCCCAGTAGCTTATACCACTGTTCTTCATCGATGATAAACTCAAAAATTTTCTTGCGCTTGTCAACCGATACAAAACGATTGGCTTTCTGATCTTCGATCGCTTGTTGATAGACATCCACCAGTTTCTGAGCCTGGCGCTTCATATCAAAAAATTTGGCTCTTTCTCTGGTTGCTTGCTTAAAACGATGCCATAAGGCTTCATCAGCAATAACTTGCTCAATGGCCAGGGCCAGGGCCTGGCTATTATTGTCGGTCAGTAACCCCTGCTGGCCATGCTCAACGACGTCGCTGGTACCTGTGGCCGCTACGGCCACAACCGGTAAGTTGGCGGCCAGCGCTTCCATTGTCACCAGGCCCTGGGTTTCGGTAACCGAGGCAAAGCAAAATAGGTCGGCCGCCTTGAGATAGCTCGGAGTATCGGCAAAAGGGATCAGACCGGTAAATTCAACCCGGCTGGCAATGCCTAATTCCTGGGCATATTTGGTCAGGGTCTTGCGTTCTTCACCCTCACCAATGATAACCAGCCGCACATCAGCCCGTTTTTGCATCACCCGGGCCACAGCCGCCAGTAAGATTTCCCAGTTTTTTTCTTTAGCCAGGCGGCCAATTGAAATGAGGACTTTGTCCCGGCCCCACCCTCGTGCCTGCCGAATCGGTTGGCCATCGGCAGCCTCATAAGCCTCCAGATTGATACCGGTTGGAATGGTGGTCACCTGGTCTGTGACCCCATACTCATCGGCCAGCATCTGCTTAATGCCGTCACTGGGGACCACAATATGGTGGCATTTCTGCATATAATCACCCACCCAGCGATCGATGGCCTCCTTAACCAGCTTCTGGTTTAAGGAGATGTAATGGCTGTAGTCACGATAGCGGGTGTGAAAAGTAAAGACTAAAGGTAAATCAAGCTCATGGGCTTTGCTGGCCGCAGCCTGTCCTAACAAAACTGGATGATGGCTATGAATAACGTCTAATTTCAGCGAGGGTAATAACTTGTCAACAAAAAGAGAAATTGGAATCGTCAGGGGATAGTGGTGTGCCAGAGGCAGGTCTATGGCCGGATAGCGAAAAATGAAGGGTTCGGTGTCTTTATAGTCGCTGGCCTGTTGGGCAAAAATGAAAACATTGTGTCCCAATTCAGTGAGCGCCTGCCGAAACGAACTGATTGAACGAACGACACCACTAATCACGGGATGGTATGTAATTGTAAAATGAGCAATATGCATAGATATGTCTCCCTTTAGGAAAAGGTAACTTTTTGTTCGCTCAAATCGCCGCCTGACCGACTTTGTGTTTTAGCGATATGGCGCTGGTATACGTAATGAGCGTAAACAAACATACCGGCACTCCAGGTCAGAGGAGCTTCAGAAGTATACCAAAACGTAGAGAGATAATGGCCATCTGGTCCGTAAACTTCGTGCACCGCGCCGTCTCTGACGATTACGCTGGACATTCGATAGAGCAGTATTTCGGCCTCTGCCAGTCGCTTCATCCGGGTCAGGGCAATGACGTGCCAGGCACCCAGCCAGAGCCAGGCCGCAGAGGTATGATAATGAGCAATCCCCCCCAGGCGATTTTCGATAGCGATAAATTTTTGGGGATACGCCCGGTGAACAACCTGGCTGGGAACGGGGTTGGCCATACCAAATTCGATCATATTATCCAAGATGGCGTGAGCCTGTTCGAGTGTGGTCAAACCCCAGGCGATGGCCAGCAAATTACCACCACTGCTTAAATTGTCAAAATGTTGATTGGTAACGTAGTAACCCAAATCGGCTCGCCAGAAATGGCCGTTGATGGATGTCTTTAACTGTTGGGCCTTGGCCTCAAAGTAGAAGCTATCCTCTCCCTCCTCATAGAGAGCAGCCACCAGGGCTAACTCCTTCAAGGCTTTCCAATACAAAACATTCGTATACAAAACACGTCCCCGGCGAGCGATGCTATCAGCCCAATCGGCAAAAGGGGCCTGGTAGAGCAAGCCATCGGCTTCCAGGGCATGTCTCTCTAACCAGGTGATAGCCCGCTTCAGAGCCGGCCAGTGCGTTTTGGCAAAATCGGTATCGCCGGAGCGAGTAGCGTAGTTCAAAATGGCAATGACCAGCAAGGCGTTTCCATCCAGGGAAATGGTCTTATGGGCCGTGATATATTTGGGCTTGATGGGCGCATAGGTCGGCTGTTCCCGCTTGAACAGAGAATGTAGATAACGGTCCACAATATTGGTCGCGTGAACCTTAACTGGAAATTGTCCCGAAGGTCGCTGGTTAATCAAGAAGACTTCTAAAGCTTCTTTGATGGCTTGAAACTCTTCCAGTTCAACCAGGCCGAAACTGGCAAAGCCCAGATCACGGGCCCAGGGTTCTTTAAAGTTGCGCAATCCGGCACAGAGAATGAGTTTTTCCTGCCCATCGGGCAAGCGACGTTTTTCAATACCGGCCCGTAAATTGGCCGAAGCCAGCAACAACGCTTTGGCCTCGATGGTTTGGTGATTTATTATTTCTACCGGAATGGTTGCCGGCGATAAAAAGGGTTGCCTGAACAGCCGATGCCAATAACTGATGATCTTCCAGAAAAAATATCCCAGGGCAGTCCCAAAAATTGACCACAAGCCAATGACCAGCCAAGAGGAGTTTTTCTGACGGATGTTCCTCTCTGTCACCTGGGCCTAGCCTGTTCTACGCTTCGCCAATATCTTCATTCCATAGGGCTGGGTTAGCTTGAATGAAATCGCGCATGAGCTGGATACACTCGGCATCGTTCAGGATTTCTAATTCAACGCCGCGAGATCGCAGATAATCTTCTGGCCCCTGAAAGGTCTGGTTTTCACCGATGACAACCTTCGGAATTTTGTATAGCAAAGCGGTGCCACTGCACATATCGCAGGGCGAGAGGGTGGAATACAACACCGCTCGCTGGTAGTCACTGGCCTTCAGCCGGCCAGCATTTTCAATGCAGTCCATTTCTGCGTGTAGAATGGCGCTCCCTTTTTGCACGCGCTGGTTGTGACCACGCCCCACAATTTTGCCGTCAACTACCAGCACCGAGCCAATGGGGATACCACCCTCCGCCAGTCCTTTCCTGGCTTCTTCAATGGCTGCTTGCATGAACGGGTCCATAGGTTTGTTCTCCTTTTAATAATTTTATGAAGTGTCAACTGTTTGCTACCCACTATTACTCCCGCCGATACGCCTTTAGATAAGCGCCCGGATAGGCCACGTTACGTCCGGCAATGGCCAGAGCGATGATGGTTACCACGTAGGGCAAGGCTAGAAAAACTTCAAAGGGTAAATCCATACCAACAGTTTGCAGACGCAGTTGCAGGGCAAACACGCCGCCAAAGAGCAACGCCCCCCACATCGCCCGGATGGGGTCCCATTTGGCAAAGATCACCAAGGCGATGCAGACCCAGCCTCGTCCGGCAATAATTCCGGGTGAAAAGGCACCCAGTTGGGCCAGCGACAGAAAGGCCCCCCCGGTCGCCATCAGAGCTCCCCCGATGGTCAAGGCCAGGTAACGTGTCCGAAAGACGTTAACTCCGGCGGCGTCGGCTGCCTCTGGATTCTCGCCCACGGCCCGCAACTGTAAGCCGAAACTGGTGTGATATAAAATCCACCAGGCTAATGGAATGAGACCGACGAAAGCAATGTAGGTTAAGAGATATTGCTTAAAAATCGGTCCCAGCACCGGCAATTGGCCAAAAATGGAGTATTGAGCAAAGGGTTCAATGGAGGGCAGGACCGAACTTTCACCAAAGACCAACCGGAAACCAAAGAGAGATAGGCCGATACTGAGCAGGGTAATACCCAGGCCGGAAACGTGCTGGTTGACCCCCAGGGTGACGGTGAAAAAGCCCATCAGCAAGCCCATCAAAAGGCCGGCGACAATTGCCCCCAGTAACCCCACCCACAGGTAACCGCTAACACCAGCCTCATTCGCCTTAAAAGCGACGGCAAAACCGACAAAGGCCCCAAAAAACATGATCCCTTCAATACCCAAATTCAAAATACCGGCTCGCTCGGTATAAACTTCGCCGATAGTAGCAAAGATAAGGGGCGTGGCCACGCGTAGCGTGGCCCCAATTAGCCCTACCAGAAATGTCAAAAACAGGGCCAATGTCATGCCGATCTCCCTTTCAGCCGGATCCGGTAACTCTGCAACAGCAACATCCCCAACGTGACCAGGAGCAGGGCGGCCTGGATGACATCACCCAGGTAAGCAGGCACGCCCAGCGCCCGGCTGACAGTTTGGGAGCCAGTATCAATTAACCCGATGAACAAGGCAGCCAGGGCTATGCCCCAGGCGTTCAAAGAGCCCAGGGTGGCAATAATGATACCCGTATAACCGTAGCCGGGTGAAATGGCGTCAATCAGGTGATAGTGAATGCCAGCGACCTCGCTCACCCCGGCCAACCCGGCGATGCCACCACTGACCAGGGCCGAAATAAGCATCGTGCGCTCGACGTTGATACCGGCGAAACGGGCCGCCTCTGCGCCTAATCCCACGGCCCGCATGCGCAGGCCAAAGGCGGTGCGAGTCAACACAAACCAGAGAATGAGAATAATCACCAGCGCCAGAATAAAACCCAAATGCAGGCGGGAGCGTGGAATTAACTTGGGAAAAATAGCCGAGGGAGCAATTTCCGGTGATTGCGGCCATTGGGAGATGGGGTCACGCCAGGGACCGTTAAGCAGGGCGCTGACGACGAACAGGGCCACCGAATTGAGCAGCAAAGTGGTAACCACCTCGTCAATGGCCAGTTTGACTTTCATTAAGGCCGGAACCAAGGCCCACAGCAGACCGGCCAAAAAACCACCGACAATCATCGTGGGCAGGGCAATCCACGGCGACACGTCGTGCATTTGCAGCCCAATCGCCGTGGCTGCCGTCGCCCCGGCATAAAGCTGCCCCTCGGCCCCGATGTTCCAATAGCCGCCGGCAAAAGCAAAGGTCACCGCCGCCCCGGTCAACAGCAGGGGGGTGGATTTGACCAGTACCTCAATAGCACTCACCCGGCTGGAGAGCGGATCAACCAAAAAATAATAATAGGCCTCGATGGGGTTGGCATTCACCAGCACTACCAGGGTAGCGGTGAGCAAAAAGGTAACCACAATGGCGGCAATGGGAATGAGAGGCCCCATCCAAACCGGTGCGGGAACACGTTCAATTTTTAAGCCCATTATCCTCCTTCAAAGAGCATTGTCGGTAGCCCATCAATGCTTGTTTGATTCTGACGTCGCTGGTATTCGACAATCCCCTGTTCACCCAGCTTTTCTGCCCATTTGAGCCAGGTACTTCTCTCTGCCTTGAATTCATAAATGGGGACACCGAAGCCACAAGATGTCTGAACAGACTCAATATCGAGCACAACTATTTGTCGTTCTCCCGGCATCAATTCAAAATGGGCGTGAATATCCGCCCATTCTTTATCCCTGGGATGAATCACCCGGCCACGACCGTATAAACGTAAAATCAAGGGCTGCTCGGTAAAGCTGCAAAACATAATGGTCAGGCGCCCATTTTCAGCCATGTGAGCCGCAGTTTCGTTGCCACTGCCGGTTAAATTGAGATAAGCCACCGTTTTGTTGTCCAGACAGCGAAAGGTGTCCATCCCTTTGGGGGATAGATTAATGCGTCCTTTTTCCGGCGCAGTGGCCGTGAAAAACATCTTTTGCTCGGCGATGAACTGTCGCAAGGATTCGTTTAACTCGGTGTAAAATTTGGCCATTTCAAGCTCCTTCCATTACTCCCTTACCCCAGACATCAACAACCCCAGGCGTTCCGTGTCGGCTTCACCGGCAGATAAGACACCCATAATCTCACCTTCGTAAATAACTGCAATCCGGTCCGACAACTCCAAAATCTCGTCCAGGTCCTCTGAAATGAGTAAAATGGCTGCCCCCTTTTCGCGCTGTTCCAGCAACTTACCACGCACGTACTCCGTAGCTCCCACATCCAGCCCGCGCGTGGGTTGGGAGACGACAATCACCTGGGGCGCTCGCTCAAAAACGCGAGCCAGGATGACTTTTTGCATATTACCGCCGGAGAGCGTCCTGATCTTATCTCCTGGCGAGGCTTTGATTTGATACTCGACAATCAGCTTTTCGGCGTGTTGGCGGATACGGCGATGATCGAGCATGCCATTTTTTACGAAATCGTCTAAGTGCTCCAGGGCCATGTTCTGGGCAACGGTCATCCCCCCCACAATGCTGGCATATCGGTCTTCAGGAATGCGCCCCACACTGGCTGCCATCAAGGTGGCTGGATCGGCGTTGGTCAGATCACGGCCCATCACCATCAACTGCCCGCCAGTGCAGGGCCGCGTTCCGGCCAATACTTGGGCCAACTCTGCCTGTCCATTGCCGGATACGCCGGCCAGTCCCACAATTTCACCGTTATGCACCTCAAGCGTAATATCTTTAAGCGCAGGCAAGCCCTTGTTATCCAAGGCGGCCACCTGTCTCAACTGCAGGGCCACCTGACCACTCCGGGCTGCGGCTGCTTTACTCACCCCAAAGGTTTCACGCCCGACCATCATCCGGGCTAACTGGGCCTGGCTGGTATCTCTGGTTTCTACAATACCGACGACCTTACCACCACGCAACACGGTCACCCGATTGCTAATGGTCATGACTTCATTGAGTTTGTGGCTGATGAAAATAACCGACAGGCCCTGGGCCTGCAAGCGCTGCAAACTATCAAATAATAGATCAACCTCCTGTGGAATCAACACGGCGGTCGGCTCGTCCAAAATCAACACCCTGGCTTCTCGGTAGAGCGCCTTCAAAATTTCGATCCGCTGTCGCTGGCCTACGGAGAGATCTTTCACCAGGGCTGTTGGCTCGACCCCCACGCCATACTTTTCCGAGGCCGCAGCCACTTTTTTGTGAGCCGCCGCCATATCCAGATGAAAACCATCGGTGTAACCCAGTACAATGTTTTCGGTAACCGTCAAGGGGGGTACCAGGGCAAAATGTTGGGTGACCATACCAATGCCTAACTGAATAGCATCTTTGGGAGATTTGATCTCAACAATCTGATTGTTGACCCGTATTTCGCCCTCGTCGGCGTGATAGAGACCATACAGAATACGGACCAGGGTCGTTTTGCCCGCCCCATTCTCGCCCAGCAGGGCGTGGATTTCACCCTGGCGCAGGGTAAAGTTAACCCGATCATTGGCGACGACTGGGCCAAATCGTTTGCAGATATTTTGCATCCCAACGGCATTTATAGCGTTTACCTCACTCACGGGCAATCCTTCGTCATTGTCATTCGTCCTTCGTCGTTTGTCGTTCGTCCTTCGTCAAAGTGACCACCACGCTAGCAGCTTGTCGGAGAGAGACCCCGGAGGTTTCTGACAAGACCCTTGGAAGCAAATTTGCCTCGATTATCCGGTTGATTTGCCAGTGAAATTAGCTCTAAAAACCTCCGAGGTCTGGCATGACTTTTCCGACAGACTGCTAGAGGGTAATAGAGGAGCAGAGGGGCAGAAGAGATACCACTCCCCTGCTTCCCTACTTCTTTCTCCCGCTTGGCGGTCGTTATTTATTTCGCTGCTTTGGAAGAGGCTGGGGGTTGAGCTTCGTCAATGTCCACCCGGAACAGGCCACTGATGATCTCCTGCTCTTTAGCCTTAACCTGCTCAATCAACTCAGCGGGGATGCCACCGGTCACATTTTCATTAATGGGGGCCAGGCTGGCCCCACCTTTGGCCACCATACTAAAGTCTTTCAGGTCTTGAGCCGTGTAGGTACCACCGGCCACCTGGTTAATAATGTACTCAACCGTCGGTTCCATATTCCAGACCGGGCCGCTGACCACGCTTTCGGGGGCCAGCTCGGTTTGGTCGCTCATGTTGCCAAATGAGTACAGGCCGTTTTCGGCGGCGGCTTCAATCACCCCAAAACGCTCGGCAAAGAGCACGTCCGCTCCGGCGTCAATCTGAGCCAGGGCTGCCTCTTTAGCCGCAGCCGGATCGAACCAGCTATTGATGAAAGTTGTTTTGACATCCACATCCGGGTTCACCGATTCGGCTCCGGCAATAAAGGCATTAACAATGCGATTCACTTCGGGGACGGGCAGCCCACCAACCACTCCCAGTACATTGCTCTTGGTCAGGCCCCCGGCCAGCATACCGCTCAGATAGGCTGGCTCGTGAATCCAGTTGTCAAATACGGAAAAGTTGGGTTCGGCCGGGCCACCGCCGGAACCGAAAACAAAGGCGATTTCGGGATAGTCGGCCGCCACGCGGCGTACCGCCTCTTCGTTGCCAAAGGCATCGCCAAAGATAATATCCGGCCGGCTCTCCTCGGCCACTTCGCGTAAAACGCGCTCCATATCACCGGCATAGCCAATATCGTCGGTGTAGGTGTAAACAATCTTGCCTTCATCCTGAGCTTTGTTCAGTGCGGAGTGAATGACGCCATCCCATGGCTCCTCAATAGCCGTGGCGTAGGCTCCAAAAACAGCCAATGGACCCTTTTCCTCCATGGCTGCCTCGGCCGGCACCTCCACCTCAACCGTGACTACTTTTTCAACCTCTTTCTCAACGACGACAGTCTCAACAACAGTGACCGTTTCGGGGGTGGCGGCTGCGCCACAAGCTGAAAGCAGGCTTAATACCATCATGGCCATCAACAGGATTGCCACTTTTTTTAACATCACTCCATCCTCCTTGTACAATCTAAAATCAAAATTAATTTAAACGCACCAAAATTGGTGCAGGCTTACCAACTAAACTTGTACCTTGCTTGATCACCTCACTTTGACCTTTTGGCACCACCCCCCTTCAGAATTATTCTCCAGACCCAATTTTTATGTTGCTCAAGATTGTACTCCAGGCCGTTTTAATTTGGCAAATAACTTTTGGTTACACCCTTTATCAAGCCCGAAAAATCAACGTCGTTGTGGTACACACTGAGCCACCTAATCTCATTTCTCCCAAAAGTTTATTGACATCCAAAAGTACCTACGCTAAAATAGATGCTACCAAGAATAGTACAGCCAGGGCATTAACATGGTAAACGAACCTTACATCCTTTACATCGAAGATGAACGACCCGTGCTTGATTTGGTACGCCAAGCCCTAAAATTATCGGGGTGCAACGTCGCCGGCGCAACATCTGGCCAACAGGGTCTGGACATGATGCGGGAGCGCAAACCGGATGTGGTGCTGCTTGATTTAATGATGCCTGATATTAATGGCTGGGACGTCTATCGGGAAATGAAAAGTGATGAGAACCTGGCCAATATTCCGGTGATTATCATTACCGCCAGGGTGCCCGATCGGGATGGTTATATTATTAAAGGGTTACCTCCGGTTGATGATTATATTACTAAACCCTTTGATATGGAACGGTTGATCCGCTCTGTGCAGAGTTTTTTATGAATACTTGCCTAAAAGTTAAAAGCCAGGGTTGACCTGGCTTTTTTCTTTCCTCTCTAAACCACCACCGGCTTCGGCATTAATTGCAATTGGGCCTGAAAATGGGGCCTTCCAGGGTCATCAAGACCCAGCTTGCTGAGAGGTAACCAAAACCAAAATATTTTTCATTGGGTCACAATAAGCACTCCTGTTGCTGCAAAGCAAAAAGAGGCACGCCGTCTCAAGCTCGCGCCCCTATGAAATAATCATCAGATGATGTATAATCGCCAGGATACTACCCCAAGAGGGGAAAAGTCAACTCGTATCATACTATTTCAAATCAACCAGGTCGTCAGAATCCACTGCCAGCCCCAAAAAGCAAGCATCCCCAGCAAAATAGTCAGTAATAGATTTTTACTAAACCAGCCTACAGCAAAGGCAGTCAGCCCGCCAACCAGATAAGAATTGGTGAAACTGAAGTTAATTACCTCGCCGGTCGGGATGAGCACAGCCGGCACGGTAATAGCGGTCAATACAGCCGGTGGCACGTAACGTAAGGCGCTGACCAACCAGGCCGGAAACTCCATTCGTCCGGCTACGGCAAACATGGAGTAGCGAATGGCAAAAGTGACCAGGGCCATACCGCCGATCAGGTAAATTTCATTCATAGTTAGTCTTTCTTCCGAGTTGAAATAACCTCAACCACCAACCCTGCCCCAATGCCGGCCAAGGCAGCCACCATCAACCCTAGCTTGTGGGGCATGGGGTAAGCCACTAAAGCCACAAGGCCGGCGACAATCACCGTCGCCACCATCGGCCTGTTTTTGAGATAGGGGATGATCATGCCGATGAAGGTGACCGGCATGGCAAAATCCAAGCCCCAGGCAGCAGCATCGGGGATAAGCTGGCCCACGGTTAATCCCAAGAAGGTACAAATCTGCCAATTGGTGTACATAAACACCATTGAACCCAGATAATACCAGCGTGTATGGGCTGAGTCATCGGTTTCATTGTAGCGATTGACCACCACGGCAAAAGTTTCGTCGGTCAGACCAAAAGCCATCGGAATCTGCCATCGCTGCGGCAACCGGGTGACATAGGGGGCCAGGGTAGCCGAGTAGAGAGCATGGCGCAGATTGACCACAAAGGTGGTCAACACAATTAACGGCCAGCCGGTCCCCGACGCCATCAAGCCCACGGCAATAAATTGGGCCGATCCGGCAAACACGAAGGCTGACATGGCCATGGTAGCGGCAAAAGAGAGACCACTGGCCGTAGCCAACGTGCCAAAAATTAGCCCAAAGGGAATGGCCCCAATAATCAGGGGAATGGTATCCCGGCCCCCGGCCCAAAACTCGGTACGGGGTGAGGAGACAACAACTTCTTTCGGTCGAACAATAGCTTGGGTCATAATGCCTTATTTTAACAGTCCCAAGCCAATCTGTCTTGAACGTTCTTGCTACTGAGAAGATATTGACCCGGGGGTACGCCAACGATACGTTTGAAATGCCGGGTGAGATGGCTTTGGTCTGCGAAACCGGTTTCAAAGGCCACCTGAGCGATGGGTAAGCCGAGTGACAGGAGATTTTTAGCGTGCCTGATACGTACCTGGGTCAGATAAGCGTGGGGGGGGAGGCCGATAGCCTTACGATAAATACGGGTCAGATGGAACGGGCTCAACTCGGCAATCTGAGCCAGTTGTTCTAAAGTGATATTATCCATGTAATGAGCTTCTAAGTAAGCTTGCGCTCGCTGTACCGCTTTGTGCGCAGCGGTTGCCGGCGACAACACAGGGTGATCGTCCGCATGTCGCAGGATGAGCTGGGCCAGTGTGGCTAAAAATCTTGATTGTCGCTCAAGAAAAGCGGTTGATTTTTCTAAGGTAAAATGGAGATCACGAATAAGTCTGGTCATGTATTCGTCTTTGATCACAGGATTTGGGAAATAGGGAATACCTCGTGGTCGCCCGGCTGCTTCAGAGGCCGCCTGCTGAAGCAGGCTGGCCTCGGGATATAACATGCAGTAAGTCCATCCGGTTTCTTCAACAGCGTATCCCGTATGGACCTCATCTGGATTGATCAGGACGATGCTTCCAGCAGGGGCCACATGGTTTGCGCCTCGATAGTAAAAAGCTTCTGCCCCCGCCTCGATAATACCGATAGCAAAGCCCTCGTGGACATGCCGGGAAAAAGAATGGGTGATATAAGTGGCCCGCAGTAGTTCAACCTGGCCGATATCTTGAGCCTGCCAAAACTTCGTCTGTTCGGAGGGGGGGGTGGTTTTAGCAGCATAACTTTTTAGCACAATACTGGGGGGCGTGGACATTGTCTGTCTCCTGTAAAGTTAAACTTTGACCTTGCAGCTTTAAGCCCCATTTTACCATCTGACCTCCAATCCAGATAGTAATATGCCGCCATCTGCCTGACCGACTGAACGGCTGGCGCGGCAACGATTTAATCAGCCGTACTCGCTCTGCTTCTGCCAATAAATCTTTCCGTCGCTCGTAAACAACAAACTCTACATGAGCTGGTAACATGATAGAACCTCCTCACCGAATATGGAAACTGCAACTTTTTTGATGTAACTCACCTGTAGCACCCTGATCAACAACGTGATAACGTAGTTGCAAATAACGGCCCCAGGTCACCAATTGATCGCCTAACCAATTTAGTAGGCTGACATAAAATCCTATATCATTTCTGGGGTCTCTCTTCTTCATTTGTCGAGCCTGCACGATTATTTGATATCGTTCCTGAGCAATCTCTTGGGCTATCTCAATGTCATTCCAGTTAATCATTATAACCTCCTGGTTACAGATGTGATCTGGCCCAAGGGCATACCACGAGGCATACCTTACAGCTATCATCACCGTGGCAGGCCTCAATATTTAACACCTCCGCTCGATGTAAAGGATGATCTTCAAAAGAGATCAAAGTTAAGGCGTCTTGGGGGCACCGGTCGACACATAGGGAACAATCACCGCACTGGTTCGAGATAGGTGTGTCCGCCTGCAAAGGCATATCCGTCAGAACAGCGATCAAACGATGGATTGGCCCATAGTCAGGTGAGACGATCAGCAAAGAACGTCCCTGCCAACCGAGTCCGGCACCTTTGGCCAACACCTTTAAGGACATCAAGCCGACACGTTTAATTAGATCAAATTCATCTTCGGGGTGGATCGTTAAGGTGCGATACCCTTTTTCTTCCAAATAATAGTTCACAGCCAATGCAGCTTTCTGCAGAAATAGCGAAACCTCGACTCCCGAAGCCTTGTTTCTCACCTTACCTAACTGCGCCCCTAGCACGACTGCGTACCGATACTTTTCCAATAAATTTGTTAAATCAAGGGGTATACCAACGGGTATGCCGGCCAGCCGTTCTAAATCAGCAATGCCGACTAAATCTATACCCAGGTTTCTGATAAATAATTTTAGCCTCTGTGTTTCACTCTTTGGCCAGGATTGAGAACTGTATCGTTCCATCGAGTCTTTCTCCTTGATTTTTTATTTATAACCGTCTATAATATCTAAGGTGGTTATATTATAGCACAACTTTTATAACCTGTCAAATGTTTTTTAGTGGTTATAAATGTCAATACAAAAATCGTAACTGCCTACCCTCATGTCATTCCGAGGAGCGCAGCGACGAGGAATCTCCGGCAACGAAGACAAATTCAAGGCGAAATAGGAGATTCTTCACTCGCTGCGCTCGTTCAGAATGACATGGTAGGTA
>DAOUMU010000550.1:0-4946 GCA_034409055.1 Anaerolineae bacterium | reverse complement strand
TGCCTACCCTCATGTCATTCCGAGGAGCGCAGCGACGAGGAATCTCCGGCAACGAAGACAAATTCAAGGCGAAATGGGAGATTCTTCACTCGCTGCGCTCGTTCAGAATGACATGGTAGGTAGTTACCTTTCCTTGATGTAGTCTAGATGAGTCGGATTCAATCTCTTGCCATGATCAACCCGGCTTTGCCGTCCCAATCAGAAGATGGTCGGCGTCCGCGTACGTCCGCCCATTTGCCCAGGGCGCCACACTCGTACAACTGCCTGATCTCCTCTTCACTCTTACCTAAACGATGGGTCATTACATATTCGTTGTCGAAACCCACGGGCCTGATCGTCCAGCTAACCCTCGGTGGGGTCTTGGACATCATCACCGGGAATTCATAATCCAGGAATTGACCGAGGAGTGGGTCATCAACTTCCGTCACAAAGCCGCGCTCCCGGAAATGCTGATTCTCCACGACATCCTTGATCGAGTAGAGGTGAGTCGCGACGAAGCCGTGTTTTTCAGCCAGGGCCTCGACCTCCTCAGGGGTCTTGGTTTTCACCCAGGCGGCAATGATTTTAAGAATCTCGATAGCGTTCTCCTCCTGCAGTCGAGTCAGGTGGTCTTTGAATCTGGGATCATCAGCCAGTTCTGGCCTGTCCATGGCGATACATAAGCCTCTGAACTCCTCTGGCCTTGGCGCGGCCAGCGCCAAAAACGTGTCATCGGCGCAGCGGAACGTGTCGGCAGGACATATTGATACATCCCTGTTTCCCGCCGGCATGGCTCCCCTACCGGTGATATACTGGTAGGGCCAGATCCAAGACATGGTCCGCATAATGCTCTCGCTCTGCGACAGCTCGATGAACTGTCCCTTCCCGGTCCTGTCCCGATAATGGAGGGCGGCCAGAACGGCCACTTCACCCATCAATGCGGCATAGCTGTCGCAGATATATAACCGGCTCTTAAGGGGGGGCTGTCCGGGGAAACTCGACATCCAGGCATATCCGGACATTCCCTGAGCCGCGCCGTCATTGCTGGGCCTATTCTCCTCGGCATACTGGCCCCACTGGCCAAAACCGGTCTTGGAGATGTAGATAATGTCTGGGTTGATTCCCTTGATTTGTCGGTAGCCGACATTCCACTTCTCCATAACTCCCGGTCTCAGATTCTCTTCAATAATGTCGGCCTTGGCTGCGAGTTCTAGAAATACCTCTTGGCCTTCAGGTGTATGCAAATCGAGGCCCAGCCAATACTTGTTAGGGTTAGGCCGAAAAAATGATGAACTTTGCTCCCTGAAGAAATAACCAAAAGGCACCAGGCTACGCAACGTATCCCCCAGAGGCGGCATTTCACACTTGATGACCTCGGCGCCCAATCTCGACAAGATACCCGGGCCGGATGGCCCCAGTACGAGAGTGCACACTTCTAGCACTCGGATGCCTTTCAGCGGTAATGGCTTGGAATACTTCTTCTCCCTGTAGTTCTTCCAGGTGTTTTCTGCCATAATGATCAGAGTCCTTTCTATCTCTGAGATACTCCCGTCGCAGCTTGCTGAGAGAGTCGCTTCTACCCCGAGCCGGTTTGGTCCAGCTTCAACGCTCTAGACCCAATAATCATCCGCCAAGCCTTATATCGGCTGCATGTCCAGGGGGTAAAAGGCCATTGACAACTTCTTGATGAAAGCACCGGCAGGATTATTGGCGATGGCGCCGTCGTCACCAATGGCAAAGAATTTGCCTGTGCTTCTCATTTGATCCCAGTTATAGAAAAACACGGTGGAGACGGGCAGACCGAATTCGCGAAAGGCAAAAATGTATTGGTTATCGTCGAACTTGTAGACGGTAGACATGTCAACATCGCCTTCACCCCGCAGTGTCCCTATGATGCCGTGCCAGACATAGCGCTCCGAATTCAGGTAGATATGTTCGATACATTGCTCAGGACCGTAGTCATAGAGCCCACGTAGGCCGATTAGATCGCGCGTTGGCGCCGGCTTGCGCCCCGTGGGTGGAATGGCCGGATCACCGAGCACACCGGGCCAGAACTCATGAACCGCCCGGGGTTCGTTGCCGACATCGCCTTCGCGCATAATCGTACGAATCCCAAGCACTTGCCGGGTTTGAACGTTAACGATAAAGGTTTGCGACTGACGAGGTTGATGGGCAAAAGTCATATCAATAAAATAGGTTTGCGGTGCCACTTCCACCACCTCGCACCAGTCCGTGCCGTGCTCGTTGTCGCTTTGCCAGATGACCTTGTTGCGATCTACAAACTCAAGCTCGAAGGATATCCCCGAGTCGAGTGTTATCTTCATTGTCTGATTCACCAGCGCCGCTGTTGGGGGCAGGCGATTGACTGCTACTGCCGACGCATAATCCTCATACTTGTAATTCGTTTTTCCTTCTTCCTGTGGCATTATGCACCTCTCTTGGATAATGGATGTTATGGTTTACCCTTTAATAAATTTTTTCTCACACGCCCCACCTCACGCCAGCATTGGTGAGTGCAGCGCCGGCCACATCTACAATTGCTGCCCCGCCATCAATCAGCAGGACAGAGCCGGTCATAAACGTAGAATCATCACTGGCCAGGTAACTGCAAATGCCGCTGATCTCACCGGGATCTGCAGTCCGCCGCAAGGGAACCATCGAAGATATGCACTTGAATACGCCGTCCAGGTCTGTTCCTAATACTTTTGCAAGGGGAGCGAGTGATTTTTCCAGCATCTCCGTCCTGGTGCCGCCCGGGCAAACCACATTACAGCGGATTTTGTCTGGGCCGAAATCCAGCGCAACCTGCTTGGTGAGCATAATAAGACCTGCCTTCGATGAGCAATAGGCCGGCATACCAGGCAGGCAACGCAGGCCGCCCAAGGAAGCAATGTTTATAATAGAACCGCCACCTCCCTTAATCATATGTGGTATGGATGCCTTCATAAGATATAAAGGGCCGGTGAGATTTGTTTCGAGAACTCTGTGCCATAGCTCCGGATCTATGTCAACAACGGTTGTACCACCCGGATCGATGGCTGCATTGTTCACCAGCACGTCGAGTTTGCCGGTAAACCCGAGCGCCGTCTCAACCATTCGCTGGGCGTCTTCGAGCCTGGTTACATCTCCGGCGCATGTCGCTACTGACCCCACCGACAACGATTGGGCCACGTTGTCAAGCATTTCCTGACGGCGGCCGGTTATGCATATCCTTGCTCCGTCAGCAACGAACTGCTCGGCGATAGCGGCGCCTATGCCAGTACCCGCTCCAGTAATGAGTGCTACTTTCCCGTCTAGTTTCATTTCCATCTCCGATTAAGTTCGCCAGAGGCAGGTGCGGTTGAAAACCGTGCATTTCTAAGGCATCAGTTGGGCTATAACCCTAAATAGGCTTTTCTGACATGGTCGCTCTGGAGAAGCTCCTCACAATCCCCTTGTAGGCATAAATGGCCGTTTTCCAGAACGTAGGCCCGGTCGGCGATCTCTAGGGTGTGTCGAACATTTTGCTCGATCAGCAAGATGGTAATCCCTTGTTCGCGGAGCTTCTGGATGATGCGGAACATTTCTGCCACCAATAGGGGGGCCAAACCGTATGAAGGCTCGTCAAAGAGGCACAGCCGTGGCTTTGACATCAAGGCCCGGCTTATGGCCAACATTTGATGTTCACCCCCGCTTAAGGTTCGGGCTAATTGCCGCTCCCTTTCCTTTAGATTGGGAAAAACTTGGTAAACCTGCCCAAGTGTCTCGTTCTTTTGTTTCCAGGCCTGGATAGGATATGCCCCCATCTCCAAGTTTTCCCGCACCGTCATATCGGGGAATACCCTTCCCCCTTGGGGGACATGCGAAATACCCAGTTCCACTATGGTATGAGAGGGTAGACCATCTATCCGCTGACCGAGGAACATTACCCTACCTGAAGCCGGACGCAGCAAGCCGGATATCGTATTAACCAATGTTGTTTTACCGGCTCCGTTTGAGCCAACCAGGGCAACAATTTCTGCCTCATTGACTTCTAAACAAATATCCCATAAGGCTTGAGCCTTACCATAAAGGATATCCACATTACATACTTCCAGCATATGCCTACTCTCCTAAGTATACTTCAATCACTCTTTTGCTGGTGGCAATTTCCTGGGGGGGGCCTTCGGCAATCTTCTCCCCGTGGTGGAGCACCATAATGCGGTCGCATACGCTCATAATTGCTTTCATTACGTGCTCGATCATAAAAATGGTGATCCCCTTATCCCGAATCCTAGTTACCAGCTCCATAGCTTGGGCAACTTCGGTGGGATTTAAGCCGGCCATCAACTCATCGAGCAGCAAAAGGTCCGGCTTGGTGGCTAAGGCTCTGGCTACTTCAAGTCGCTTCTGGTTAGCCAGGGTTAAGTCTTTAGCCGGGGTAGCACTCATGGCCGACAACCCCACAAACTCTAATAATCTGCTAGCTTCCATGGCGGCATCCGCTGATGACATCCCGTTTGATGTTCCGAATAATGCACCCAACAATACATTCTCAAGAACTGACATATGGGCGAAAACTTTAACCGATTGAAACGTTCTGGCCAATCCCATCTGGCAGATTCGATGCGGCTTTAAGTCAGTAATGTTTTCACCTTTAAATTTGATGGTGCCTTGTTTAGAAACAAGAGCCGCTGATATTAAATTAAACAGTGTTGTTTTACCGGCCCCATTGGGGCCAATCAGACCCACAATTTCGCCCTGGTCAACGCGGAAGTTGACATTTGATACCGCGGCCAACCCACCAAAATATTTGGTTATGCCTTCACCTTCAAGTATTGGCATATTGTTCTCCTAAACTTCTTTTCCATCCTTTTGCTATTTCATATTCAGCATAACATAAAGTTAACCTGCGAAAGTAGGTATGCACTTTAACAATTGCAAAGAAATGGGGTATCCTGACTGCCAACAAATCTACTCAACCAGGAAAAGATAGATGCAGACAGCAA
>DAOUMU010000549.1:0-37557 GCA_034409055.1 Anaerolineae bacterium | reverse complement strand
TATTGCGGCTTAGGTAGCTCTTTCAATCAGTTTTTCTGGCTTATCTGCCTTCGATTTTTGCGAAAGCGACCTATTTGTCTTTATGTTAAGCTCAATAACCGCATCAAAACTGCGAAAGTATAGTAATATGACCCTGAAAGCATCAATGAATTCTTCAAATTCATTTTCAGTTATGATCAGAGGCGGGTCTATTCGGAAAACAGATTTTCTATTACAAACAATATACCCTTTATCAATTAATTCATCAAAAATTTCGTTTCCCACACGTTCATTAACGAGGTCTACGCCAAATATTAACCCCCTTCCACGTACCTCAAGAATATTTTTGTTATCCACGAGAGATTTAAGTTTGGGGAAGAACCTGGATCCATTTTCTTCGGCTTTTGAAATCAAATCATCGTCTTGTATTGTTTGGATGACTTCTTTGACTATTGCAGCACCTAACGGATCATTCTGATGCGACTGAGCATATTTAAAGGGTTTCATTTCCAGTTCTTTAACCGTTGTATGATTAATAGCCGCTACACTGACTGGATATCCATTTCCAATGCCTTTTCCAATGGCAACCATATCCGGTTCTATATCGTAATGATGATAGCCAAACCATTTTCCAGTCCGTCCAGTTCCGGTTGTCACTTCGTTTGCAATTATTTTTCCATTATTCCTTCGAATAATGTTCACAATATGTTGTATCATCGCTTTTGGAGGGAACCTGACAAACCCAGAGGAGCTTCCAGGTTCAAATATGAATTCGGATATATCTTCAGGAATATTTTGTAGCGCTTCGCAGGAAGAATCACACGTATCCTTTTTCATACAAGTCTTACAATCTTCCCAATTAAAGATATACCATCCTTCGGTTCTATTGATTACTGAACTGTATGATCCGAGATACGAATCGTGAAGAGTCATAGACATCTTTTTTCCGGTAATGTGCTTTGCAATCTGCCTTGATATTTCAATTGCTTCACTTCCAGAGCAAAGAAATACGCACTTTCCGCCTTCAAAGTTCGTGATAGACAAGACTGATTTCGCTGCTTCTTGAAGGATTTCATTGGAATAGCAAAATCCTGCGTGCATAATGGAATTGATTTGTTTTTTAATAATATCGTTGATCCTTTTATTCTTATGACCTATTGCCGTACACCATACTCCCGATTCTAAATCCATGTATCGTTTTCCATGTTCATCGAACAGATACATTCCTTGACTATCCACTATATTGGGGATCTTCAGTTCATGCCCTGTGGAATTGTATATATTATCCACCTTTTTCTCCTTTTTTATTCTTGTTCTCTTCAAAAATTGCTGGACACATAACGCCTGCCAATAAGCAGCGCGCCGGGCATCACACAATTAAAGCCACCTGACCCACGCAAGAAATACAGGAATATCATCTTGACCAAAAAACTATCTTCCGTAAAAAGTCCCGCCGCTTACCCTGGGGTGCAGCCCTGTCCCTTGCATGCAGGGTTGGACACCTATTAAGCGGGGAGGGATGCCCTAAGAAGCCAAGGCCTGGTGGTCCTACGACTGTAACTTAGGCCGGCCTTCTCCTGAGTACGGCTTTTCTTTTGCTGAAGTAGAACTTGATCTTACTGAGAAAGCAGAGCTTTCTGGCTGTAAGGAATGAGACCACTCATACTATGACCTTGGCCGGGTATTATCTCTAATTTGAAACGACTTTCCAGTCCGTTTGCTTCAGCAAATGCGGCCATATCTTGTATCCAATTTCG
The DNA here is from genome assembly GCA_034409055.1 of Anaerolineae bacterium. Taxonomy (GTDB): domain Bacteria; phylum Chloroflexota; class Anaerolineae; order 4572-78; family J111; genus DAOUMU01. The sequence continues at coordinate 35,821 of DAOUMU010000549.1, read as the reverse complement.
AGCTATTATGTACCGATTTTTACCCTTCTGACCGGGAATAAGAGATGAAGGCAGTTCGGCTGTGTCATTCAGCCCGACGATTACTGTGAGAGGAATTTGAGTTGCTGCCAGCCATTTTTGTTTATCGGGTACGATATCCACATGCTTGATTGTATCCGTATCCCACTCGATATCTGTATGGAGTTCGCCCAGACCAAATGGCCAAGCCACCTCTGTATTTGGCTGGGGGTAGGTGGCAGCAGAGCTAATAACAGCTTTCTTAACTGTCTCGGGATGGGTAACCAGAAATCGCCCGGTAAATTGTCCCCCAGCCGAATGTCCATACAAATAAAATTGTTCGTTTGCCGATCCGAATGCCTGCTGATGTGCTTTTACTAATCGCAATACCCATTCATCTGCACTAATCTCCCGCCCGAACAAACCGCGATAGCCACTCATAGCATGGTCGCCGAGGCGACTACTAAAATCCTCCTGGTTGAACGCTGGGGCGATCAGGATATAGCCCTGTTCTTCGGCAAAATCAATCCAGTTAGTAACATAATATTCAGCGTTCGCCTCAGCGGTGTCATCTTTGGGGGGCGTACCGTGTACTAACACCAGGATTTCCGGCTTCTCCGGGACAGTCGTTGGCACATAAGCGTAGAATGTTCCAAACACATCTTCCTCTTTTGACAACTGTCCCGGTTCGTGGGTGACTGGTGGTTCAGGTAATGACGTAGAGCCACAAGCTGACAAAACGATGATGAGTATCAGCACAATAAGACTCTTGATGATTAAACCGTTTAGGTTTACTGCACCCCTTCTCCAGTGGTTAGAGAGATATTTTTGAATCGTTTTCATCGCCTTGAAAGTGTCTCCTGTTGACTTTATATCTTTGACGGCCTAACGCCACCGTTGTGCCGCCCAAAACGCTTTATATTGCCCTACCGTTACCACAACCTTATTTTTGGCGTGACCAACAGCCTCGGTAATCATTTGCAGCGAGGCGGCCCAACAAACGCCGGTGGCCTGGCCGCCGGAATAGATACTGCCCTGGCTAAAGTAAGGTATAGCCAGCGGGTCAGCCTGCGCCGGCGGGCCTTTGAACCAATCCCTGTGCCAGCTAAAGAAGCGGACAGAAAAGTGGTTCGTTTCGACTACCAGTTCCGGGCGGCCATCCGTCACCTGCACCGAGGCCGGCTGGTAAATTAAGCCACCGCCTTCCTCTTCGACCAGCCAGGCAGCGGCCAGATCGGCGTAGTCAGGGCTAAAGCCATCGGGCAGGGGGACGCGAAACTCCACGTTTTGCTGAAATTGGTCCACCGGAGCGCGCGCTTCCAGGGCGATGCCCTCGCTGTAATCGCCGGACAGCCAGGGTTGCGGGTCGAGCCGGTTGAGGGTAATCTGGGTAGCCTCGACCACCGCCCCGGCTGGGATAACCAGCCGGCTGCCATCGTCCAGGGCAATGACGCTGCCTTCCGGCCCAACGGTCTGGGTTTGCGAGGCCAGCACCATGGGCGCAGGCGTGGGGGGAATATCCGGGGTGGGGGCGGGCGAGTCGTCGCCAATTGAGACCGGTTCAGGCAGCCAGCCAGGTTGGTTCAAAAACCAATTGGCCGCCAGTCCCAGGCCAATGACCGCTATGACACCCACCACGATAATGACCGCGCAGCCGACCAGCCAGCCCCACCGGCGGCGACGGCTCGGCCGGGCCGGCCTGACCGGGGCTTGAGGCTGTCGCCGGGCAGGGACAATGGTTTCATCGCTGCTGGAAACGGTCAGGGAACGCCCGCAAGAGCCACAAAATCGGGCGGTTGCTGAAACTCGACTTTTACAATGGGGGCAAATTCTTTGGGGTGAGTTCATTTTGTGCCCGACTGAAAGGTGTAAATATACTTGACCTGCCCTTCAAATTGGTTAGAGAAGTCAACGGAGGTAGTAAAGATAACCTCAAAAGTATCGTTGGCGATGGGGGTAATGTATGGCGCGTCGGGATGTGGTGGCGCGGTTATGGAGATGGTTTCAACTTTAGGCGCGGTGGGAGGCTGGTTGGTTTGGCCGGTGTTATTAATGACCGCGCCCCCCAGGTGTCTATCACGCCAGCGATACTCAAAACTCATCATTGACCGCGTCCCGACCCAATCCTTCTCATCGCAACCCGGAGCTACGGTCCAGTGCGTACTCATCATCATCGAAATGGTTTGACCCGGTTCCAACTGAGCCGGGGGTTTCGGCCAGTCGTGGGTAAAGGTGACCACCGGGCAGGTACAGCTACGCTGAGGCCAGGTTAAGCTGGCCGAGGTGGCCGTAAACTCGGAGTGAAAACCGGCGCAACTGGTGGGCCAGTCGCCAAGTTCAGGTGGCTGTACAATTGGGTCGGCTAAAACCCACTTGCCCTGTAAAGTATTCTCCGGGGTCGGGGTGGTTTTCTTATCCTCAGCCGTTATCTTCAGCGACACTTGCTGAACCCGGTCGCCGGAGTTGATGACCAACACGTACAGACCGTCTCCCTGGCTCACGTCAACCTGAACCGGCCCGGCAGAGGTGAGGCTGGCCTGCGGCGGCGGTCCCTGTCCATAGCCCAGGTTGACCCGACGGTCGCCGGGCAGGACAAAAACGTGGGCAGATACGTCCTGCGGCCAGCTTCCTACCCCGCTGACCGAAACCGAACGGGCTGCCTCCGCCGGGTCAACTTCTACCACTACGCCCCACACTTTGGCCGAGTATCGCCAGGGCAGATCGAACGATTGAGAGGTGGTTTCCTCGTCGTCCATCTTCAAATACGACCATTGGGCGGCGGCTTCGGCGGGTACTTTATCGGGCGCAGCGGCGTCAGCGGGGATGGGCAGGGGACTGGTGGCGTTAAAAAGGTAGTAGGCGGCAAACTCCCGGTAGGCGGCGTTCAACCGCTCTCTGTTGCCCAACCATTTAGCCAGATGAACCGTTACGTCCCAGTCGCCGGCCAAATCTTCTTCTTCGGCGTACCAGTTGTCGTCATTTTCGTTAATCTCGGCGGTTACATAGCCCCACATGTCGCTAAAGGCTTTAGCCTGGTTTTGCCCCCCACTCGTCCCGGCCAGCACAAATTCCAGGAAATAGGCGGTGTGATATTGGTGACGATAATAAGTGTCGCCGGTATCTTCCGACAGGTATTCAATGGATTGATCCAGGTATTTGGCCTTAATGCCCTCGCCCATTTTCTTCTCGATGTCACCGTTGCCCAACCAGGCCACCCGTCCGGCGGCATAATCGGCGGTCACTTCCATCCACCAGCGTACTCCTTCCATTTCATTGCCGTCCAGGTATTGGTACTGCACCAGGTGAAAGAGTTCGTGCGCGGCGTCAAAGGCCATCTCCGGGTAGTCGGCGTCGTAAACAACGTAGATGACCCCGGCCGAGGGAGAGGCCGAAGAGGAGGACCAGTCGCCAACGATAACATCGACCCGGTAATTGGGCAGGCGAAAGCCGGCATCTTTATACTTGCGGTAAGCCTGGTCGATAGCCAACCAGGTGTAGTACGCATACTCCTCGATGCCGGATTTAAGACCCTTGCCCGGCACATTCAGGGCAGCGTTAAGGTTGGGATTATAGATAACCCGGAACTGCGGAGAAAGGTGCTTGGCAGTATAGTCCTTAACGTTGATGTAGTACCAGCCAAAAGCGGTTAAGTGCGTGGTCTCAATGATGGCGACGCGCCGGTTTTCGTCCACCTGGGCCGGGATAAAGGACCAGGCCTGGCTTTGCGGCTCCCAGTAGGCCCAGGCCAACTGGTCGGCTACGGGCAGGTCGGGCGATAGTTTGGCCGGGTCGTAGGCCAGTTCGATGGTCAGGGGTTGGGCGAAGCGAGTCACATCCCCCAGAGAAACGTCGTACACCCCGCCGGAGGTGTAGATGTTGTTAGCCAGCGGCGGCGGCGCGTCGGGCACGGCGGAGATGGTCAGAGTTTGGGCCGAAGGTAAAAGGCCGCCCGGTACGGTTACGGCAACCTGGTCGCTCCAGGTTACGGTTTGGGGCTGGTCGGAGGGCTGGAGAGACTCTGAGAGGAGCGGCTCTAAACGGAGTTGAGCAGGGGTCGGGTTTGACAAGCCGGACACCGGTACCGTCCATCCCCGGCGCAGGCCAAACCACCCTCCCGCCGCCATAAGCGCACCAACGCAGCAAATAAACACCAGCGCAATACCCAATACCGGCAGCCACTTTTGCCCGCGCTTGTTGGGGTAGGCTGGTGGGGTTGACGGTTGGGCAGGCGGTGGATACGATGAAACTACACCCGGCGGCGGATGTCGAGTGACAATCGTTTCATCACTGTCGGAAACTACCAACGTCCGGCCGCACGAGCCGCAAAAGCGGGCCGCCGGTGAAACTTGACTTCTACAGTAGGGACAGATTCTTTGGGGTGGGTTCATTGCTACGTTGTCACTTTCAACTGGGTGTTGCCGATGGTAATTGTATCGCCGGGTGATAGTTGGGTGGGACCGGAGATAAGCTGGTTGTTAACCACAGTGCCGTTGTCGCTGTCCTGATCGCGCCCTCTTGACGAGGCTGAATGAGGGCGTGGTAGCGCGAAACCAGCGGGGCGATGAGGCGAACGCTGTTAGTTGAACCAATAATCGCTTCAGGTAAAATCTGATCCATCTATCAGTTCTGTTGACATTTGCCGATTTCGCACGCTGCGATACGCCTACAAAGGCACTCAGCAGCGTGCGAAATCGGCCCAAAAACGCATCCTGAGTAGGCTGAGCGCAGCGAATGCCGTATCGAAGGGGCATTTTTGGACTACCCCAGTGAAATGTCAACAAAACCTGGCCACAATCTGGCAGTGAGAGTCCAGATCAGAGTGCCAGGCACAGAGAGATTATATCACGATCAATCTGGCAAAGCAATCGAAATTTGGCTGATAAGGAGGTTCAGTTTTTGGCAAGTGGAGTCGGCTGGAAAATTTTGTGGGGCGGTTTGGTGGTTGCGATAGGACAATGTCATTCTCCCTCGTGGGTCATAAGCTGTAATTACCGGCCTGTTTTTATGTAATTTTCGATCTCTCTACCTTACAAGTATATAAGTTATACCCATGACCCAAATGACCAAAACAGTATAGGCAGTAATGGCGTCACTGATATTGTTCAAGATGGAAATGACCCCAATAATTACATTGTAGTGGTCAACAACATAGTGAACACCTTCGCTCGGCCCGGATTGACAAATCCGGGCCATAATGGGGCACAATCGCCGGATTTGTCAATCCGGCGAGAGCACTTAGTGTTCAACATCATCTTGACTACTACACTTTCCATAATTACATCCACATTGCCAAGAGCGAATCTTGCGGGTACAATCGAAAGTGATGGGAGAGCAGTTAAAACTGCTAATTGAAGATACTGGCCCCGGTATCCTGCCGGAGGTGATGTCTCATATGCCTGAACATCAGGCTTGTGTCTGACGAAAGGTGAAATACAATGAAACACAGCCAACAATTTAAATATTTATCCATACTTTTCGTTTTATTCATCATCATCGGCCTGCTGTTGGCGGCCTGCGGTGGCGACCAAAAAACCTACACCATTGGCGTGGTTAACCTCTCGCCACTTCAAGAAGGGACTTTGGAGGGTTTCAAGGAGGGTATGACCGAGTTAGGTTACATTGAAGGCGAAAACGTCACCTATCTCTATGAGGGAGCAACCGGCGATATGGATAAACTTGATTCGGTGGCGCAAGGCCTGGTGGAGGCAAATGTCGATTTGATTCTGTCCATCACCACCCCCGCGACCCAGGCGGCGCAGCGGGCCACGGCCGGCACCGATATACCGGTGGTTTTTGTGCCCGTGACCGACCCCGTGGGAGCCGGCATTGTGGATAGTCTCAGGCAGCCTGGTGGTAATATCACCGGCGTCACCTTTGGCATCCAAGAGGGGCGGCGTCTGGAATGGTTAGTGCAAATAGTGCCCACTATTGAGGAAATCTATATTCCTTACAATCCTGAGGATCGAAGCGCTGTACTGGCCCTGGAGGCGGTGAGTGAAGTCGCTCCGAAACTGGGTGTTGAACTGATCGCGCGCGAGACCAGCACCCCTGAGGAAGTCGCGGCTGCCTTTGAGAATATCCCCGAGGATGCCGATGCCATCTTTTTCCTACCTGATAGTGTGGTCAATGCTCGTATAGGTGATTGGTTAGAGACGGCTATCGAACTTGAATTACCCACCTCAGGACCGAATCCGGCGGCAGTGGAGGCTGGTCATTTGACTGCCTATGGTATTGATCTAACTGCCTCCGCAAGGCAAGAAGCGGCGCGTCTGGCCGACCAAATCTTGCGTGGGATCAAGCCGGCCGACTTGCCGGTAGAAACAGCCGAGTTCTATTTGGCGATCAATTTGAAGACAGCCGAAGCCATCGGCCTTGACATCTCGGATGAGATTCTGATCCAGGCAGACACCATCATTCGCTAAATAAGGGAGGAATATGCGCAACAGTATTCGGACACGATTGACCGTAGCCTTCATCGGTTTGGCCATCGGCCCCTTGTTGCTGGTCGGGGTCATCCTGGCCCGACAAAGCTTTACCATCCAAGCGCAGCAAGCGCTCGACTTGCAGCGCGAAGTGGCCCGGCACGTTGCTGCCGAGGTAACAACCTTTTTCGAGGAATTGGAAAACGAGTTGCGCCTGATTAGCAAGATGCAAGTGTTGTCGGAGTTGGACCGGAATGAGGAGCACAGCATCTTGAAATTGCTCATATCCCAAGACGTTTTTGAACGTTTGATCTTACTCGATAATCAGGGACAAGCGCAGATTCATCTCTCTCGTCTTGGCCTTTCCGCCACCGACCAAGGCTATTTCGCTGAGGCTGACGAGTTTGTCATTCCCCAGACAACTGGCGAGGTTTACTACAGCCCGGTCTGGTTCGAGGAAACCACCGGCGAACCATTAATGACCATCGCCGTGCCCCTGCTTGATGTTCGCACCGGTCTGGTAGACGGTGTTCTCGTCTCTGAGGTCCGTCTAAAAAAGATCTGGAACTTGATTGCGGATGTACGGGTCAGCCCGGGTCAAAGTGTCTACATTGTCGACGCCCAGGATAAAGTTGTGGCTCACCGTAACCCTTCGGTGGTACTACGTGACACCCACTTTGATATACCTGAGCATGATGGCATCCAGCCCGGCTTAGCCGGTTCGAGGGTTGTCCTGGCTGTTAACACGGTTCATTTTGGCGAGCAAGAGTTTAACATCATCGCTGAGCAAGCTGTACCTGAAGCTTTAGCCCTGGCTATCAACTCCATGTACGTCATCACCGCCATTGTCGTGATCGCTTTAGTGGTCGCCAGTAGCCTGGGCTTCCTGATTGTGCGCCAGATTGTCTGGCCCATTCAGACTATGGCCGCGACGGCCCAAGCTGTCAGCACCGGCGACCTGTCGCAGCAAGTTCAGGTCACTAGCCGTGACGAACTGGGGGTTTTAGCCGATGCCTTCAATGATATGACCGGGCAGTTGAGGGCCATCATCAACGACCTGGAGCAGCAAATTGCAGAGCGGAAGCGAGCCGAAGAATCTTTAAGCGAGGCCAACGAAACGTTACAAGCGTTGTTTGACTATTCCCCCCTGGCCATTATTGTGATAGACCTGGATAGTCATATTTTGTTTTGGAATAAGGCCGCCGAAAAAATGTATGGTTGGACGGCTCAAGAAGTTCTGAGGAAGTTTTTACCGAGTATTTCCGAGGAGAAACTTGAAGAACATCAAGCTATCCGTGATCGGGTGATTAACGGGGAGTCGATTACCAACTTAGAAGTAGAGCGACAACGCAAAGACGGTTCCACCTTCTTTCTAGAGGCAGCTATTGCTCCGCTGAGAGACGCCACAGGCAAGGTTTATGCTCAAGTGAGCATAGGCGCTGATATTACCGAGCGCAAGCAGGCGGAGGAAGCGCTGCGGAAGAAGACAGAAGAGCTTGACCAGTTCTTCACCGTGTCACTTGACCTTCTGTGCATTGCCGACACGGAGGGTTATTTCCGCCGGCTGAACCCCCAGTGGGAAGTGCTCCTGGGTTATTCGCTGCCGGAGCTTGAAGGGCAGCGTTTCCTTGATCTGGTGCATCCCGACGATCAGACCAGCACGCTGGCGGCCCTCGGCGAATTGGGCGACCAGAAGGTCGTGTTGGGTTTCGTGAACCGGTATCGCTGCAAAGACGGCTCCTATCGTTGGATTGAGTGGAGATCCTGTCCGGCGGGGAGGCTAGTGTATGCAGCCGCCCACGATATTACCGAGCGCAAGCGAGCGGAGGCGGCGCTACGAGAGAGCGAATTCTTTTTGAGAAAATCACAAGCCGTAGCACGAATTGGGTCCTACTATTTTGATGCCAGAACGGAAAAATGGATCAGTTCTCCAGCACTGGACGAGATATTCGGCATAGATGACAGTTACCCGAAAGACGTAGAGGGCTGGATTGCGCTGATTCACCCGGAGGATAAGGACGAAATGCGCCAATATTTCAGCCAGTCTGTTCTGGCCGAGCACAACCGCTTCGACAAAGAATATCGGATTATCCGGTATGACGATCAGCAAGAATGCTGGATCCATGGTCTGGGCGAACTGGAGTTTGATGAGAGTGGAAATGCCATAAAAATGATCGGCACGCTTCAGGACATTACCGAACGCAAGCAGGCGGAGGAGAAAATTCGTCAACTGAACGCCGAACTGGAACAACGCGTTTCCGAACGCACCGCGCAATTGGAAGCAGCCCAAGTCGAACTGCTTCGCCAGGAACGTCTGGCTACGCTGGGCAAGCTGACCGCTACTGTCAGCCACGAGATCCGCAATCCTCTGGCCACCATTCGAGCCTCAGCCTTTACCCTTGATCGTAAAACACGTGACAAAGGACTTGGCGTTGAACGTGTTCTAGATCGGATTGAACGCAACATCACCCGCTGCGATAACATCATCGGTGAACTACTTGATTACACCCGCATGCCCGATCTAAACCTCACATCCGTTCTCTTTGATGATTGGTTGAATCGGGTACTGGATGAACAGACTCTGCCGGAGGGGATCACCCTCTCCCGCAAACTGAACGTCGGGGTAGAAATATCGCTAGACCCAGGACGTTTTCGACGCGTAATCATCAATCTCTTTGACAATGCCTGCCAGGCAATGCTAGAATACAATGAATCAAGTAATAACACCCCACCGCTGGTTTTGAGCATACAATCGGAGAGGGTAAACCGGCAATTAAAAATATCTATTTCAGATACCGGACCCGGTATTCCGCCAGACGTGATGCCCCATATTTTTGAACCTCTTTACAGCACCAAGGGCTTTGGCGTGGGATTAGGATTGCCAATCGTCAAAGAAATCATAAAACAGCATGCAGGTAAAATTGAGATTACCAGTGAATTAGGACAAGGCACCCAGGTAATCCTGTGGCTGCCATTACTTCGACAAGAAAGAGGAACAGATTAAATGCCCCCCCTAAAAATTTTTATTGTGGACGACAACCAAGACTTTGCCGAAAGTTTAGCCGATATTTTGGAACTGGAAGGTCATCAAGTTGAGCTGGTCTTTGACGGCGAAACGGCTATCGAGAAATTCCGTGGTCAATCCTTCGATATCACCTTTATGGACGTCAAGCTTCCCGGTATGAACGGCGTAGAGAGTTTTTTTGAAATTCGAAAGATCAATCCCCAGGCCAAAGTTGTTATGATGACCGGCTACAGTGTTGAACAACTTGTAAGCCAGGCCGTAGAAAATGGTGCTTTGGGGGTATTGTCTAAACCTATTGAGACATCCCAATTATTAGAGCAACTGGAAAAAGTAAAACCCAATGGAATTATCCTCCTGGCTGACGATGACCAAGACTTTATTAACAGCCTGGAAGATGTGTTAACAGATCACAACTATAGGGTGGTTGTGGCGCACACCGGACAAGAAGCGGTTGATAGAGTATTGGCCAATAACATCGACGTGTTGATCCTCGACCTGAAATTACCCATACTCAATGGCCTGGAAGTTTATCTCACCCTTAAAGAACATGGCCATGTGATACCCACCATCATTGTGACCGGTTACCCCATCGAAGAGGCCGACAATATTGATAAACTGCGCTCAATGCCAGTTTCTGGGTGCTTCATCAAACCCTTCGATCCTCAGGACCTATTGGAGGCTATCAAATTGATTGAGGCCGGAGGAAATTAGTTTTTCGCCAATCCTAACGTTTCTGTTGCGAAACGTAGCCAGGGCATCCCTATGCTCGCCGTAGACGCATGGGGATGCGTCTACTACAAGGTTTTGCAACAAGAACTAACTAGGAGGGAGTTGTTCGTATGGTTGAAAATCGCCGTGTGCTGATTGTAGATGACGATATTGATTTTGCCGACTCATTACACGATATTCTTGAAGCGGAAAATTACTTAATTGAGATTGCCAATAATACCGACGATGCGCTGTCAAGCACCCAGACATTTACTCCTCATGTGGCCCTGCTCGATGTTCGGCTGGGACAGGCCAATGGGCTTGATCTGCTGACAGGATTAAGACAACAGTATCCCCATTTACTCTGCATTATCATGACCGCCTACGCCAATGTTGAAACCGCCATTAGAGCCTTACAATATGGTGCCTATGACTATCTCCGTAAACCTGTGTATCCCGAGGAACTAACCGCAACGTTGCACCGTTGCTTTGAAAAGATTGAGCTGGAACAAAAAAATCGGCAGGCGTTCGCAGCTTTGCAAGCCAGCGAGGAACGCTACCGCTCAATTTTTGAAAATGCCCTGGAAGGAATTTTCCGCTACAAACCCGGAGATGGGTTTATTGATGTCAATCCGGCTCTGGTACAAATGTTGGGCTATAGCTCTAAAGCGGAAGTGCTAACCCTTGACCCTAAAAAAGAGGTTTATGTTAACGCGGATCAATTTCAATATGTACTTGACCAAATCCAGGCCAGAGAGATAATAAAAAACTTCGAACTATCCTGGCAAAAGAAAAATGGCGAACACATTACCATTAATCTCAATGGCCGGGTTATACAAGATGATACGCAAGAAGAAGTTTTATTCTGTGAAGGTATGGTGCAGGATATTAGCGAGCGCAAACGAGCTGAGGAGGAAGTTTACCGCCGCAATCGCGAATTGGATCTGCTCAATCGAGTCATTGCGGCTACCGCGACCAGTTCTGATACGCCCACTATTCTGGACACGGTGTGCCGGGAACTGGCTTTGGCCTTTGATACCCCTCAAGTTACGGTCGTCTTGTTGAATCAGGAACGAACTATGGCCACCTTTGTGGCCGATTATCGAGCGGAAGATCAACCGACCCTACTGAACCAAAATATTTCCACTGAAAACAATCTCATCATTCAATATCTACTTACTCATAAAGTTCCCCTGGTGCTAGAGGACGCCCAAAATGATCCTCGTCTCCCCTCAATTCACAATTTATTGCGCCAACGCCATACTGTCTCAACTCTTGTTCTGCCCCTCATCATCGAACAAGAAGTGGTCGGCAGCCTGAACATAGGGGCCGCCGAACCGCGCTCCTTTTCAGATGAAGAAATCAGCCTGGCCCAGCGCGTGACCGAGCAAGTAGCCGGCACGTTGGCCCGTATTCGGCTCGACGAACAACACCGGCAGTTGGAAGACCAATTGCGCCAATCGCAAAAAATGGAGGCCATCGGACGGCTGGCCGGAGGGATGGCCCACGACTTCAACAATTTACTGACCGTGATCACCGGCTACAGCGAACTTGTCTTGCATAGCCATATAGACCAAAACGGCCCGCTCTACAGAGACGTCGATCAGATTCGTAAGGCCGGAGAACGGGCATCCACTTTGACCCGCCAACTGCTGGCCTTCAGTCGCCAGCAGGTTATTCAACCTGAGGTGCTGGACCTCAATACCGTCATTACCGATATGCATAGAATGCTGCGGCGTTTGGTCAGCGAGGATATTGAGTTAGTTACCAATCTTGATCCGACGTTGGGAAAAATCAAAGCCGACCAGGGACAAATTGAACAGATCATTATGAACTTGGTGGTCAACGCCAGTGATGCAATGCCTCAAGGCGGTCAACTGACAACCAAAACCGCTAACGTTAATGTGGATCAAGCCTATGCCGACCGGTACATTGGCCTGCAACCGGGGCCATACATCGTCCTCACAATCAGCGACACAGGCATTGGGATGGATGCGGCAACCCAATCTCAGATCTTCGAGCCCTTTTTTACGACCAAGGAAAAAGATAAAGGTACCGGCTTGGGCTTAGCCACCGTCTATGGAATTGTCCAGCAAAACCAGGGGTATATTGAAGTCTCCAGCCAGCCGGGCGAAGGCACGACGTTTCGAATCTATTTACCCTGTTTCAAACAGGATCCAGAGTTGCTCGACCGTGAGCAACCATCATCTGGCGGATCTCTACAAGGGACCGAAACAATTCTACTGGTTGAAGATGAAGATATGGTGCGAGAGTTGGCTCGCTATATTCTACTCCAGGACGGCTACAATGTATTGGAGGCACGCCATGGTCAGGAAGCGCTCGAGGTTTGCGAACAATGCGAAGCTCCGATCCACCTGCTTCTAACCGATGTAGTTATGCCTGGCGGAGTGAGTGGTCATGATCTGGCAGAACAACTAATCCTGATAAATCCAAAGATAAAGGTCCTTTACATGTCGGGGTATGTAGACGATGTAATTGCTGAAGGGGGGATGTTGAGTTCAGACATAGCCTTTCTCCAGAAACCTTTTTCTCCGATTGACCTGTCTCGCAAAGTACGGGAGGTATTGGATACTCATTGAATCCACCCTTTTCAATTCAATTTTGCGCCCTAACGATGGCGTGAGCGGTATTAGCGCCTACCTCGACGAGACAACGAATAGCTAAACTCCAGTCTTCAGGCGTGCCGGTAATGGCCAACTGGTCAATCCAGGCGTCTGGCATTGCTGCTTCAAGGCGCTTCTGGCCCCCGTTTTTCATAAGTTCGTGGACTTGGGGCAAGATACCAAGCGGGGCAAGCTGCGCGTCAATTCCACCGGAAGCAATAGCTGACGCGATTAAAGGACGCAATTGTTGACGAGCCGTGGCTGTCGTTGAGTCTGCGCAGGTAGTTGTACCCAATAGATACAGTGGTATCTTTTCTTTTTCATGAGGTTGATGCAAACCAAAGTAGCGGATGTGGTGAAACTGGGGAGGACGCACCTTTTGACGAGATCGTGCAGGTGGGCGGCGTTGACGGTGGCGGCGTCCCTGGGTGTGCTCCGACCGCCGACGCCGATTTGCCTTGTGCTGACCTGTGTTGGTATTGGCAGCATGGTTTTGACCTCCTGTGAATTTCGCAATTTGCGCCTGTGTGGTATCATTGTAATGGTTCCTATCCGCAAAGGCAAGGTTCCATTAAAGCAACAACGACCCGACTTAACTCAAAAAGATTCTTGAAAGTGCTGCGAAAGTAGTTAATTAGCGGCCCTCCAGCAGCTTTTCGCTTCTCTGACTGACTACACTGCAACCACTCCGAATCATCTGACTGACTTATAAAGCCACAACCTTATAGCCCGGTCGATATAACCGGGCAAGGGGGTAATACTATGCAAGACCTGTCGGGCCAGACTCTGGGCCAATATCGTATCATAGAGCCACTTGGGCGGGGTGGAATGGCCAGTGTTTTCAGAGCGTACCAGCCCGCACTCGACCGCTACGTGGCTATCAAAGTCCTGCCCCCCTACTACGCGCACGAACCCGGCTTCACCGAGCGATTCGAACGGGAGGCGAAGTCGGTAGCACAGCTAAACCACCATCACATATTACCCATCTACGACTACGGGCAGGAGGGGGATTACTCCTACATCGTGATGCAGTACGTCGAAGGGGGCACTCTGCACGCCCTGCTGACCGGGCAGCCAATGCCACCGCACGAGACCGTGCGCTACATCGGCGAGATTGCCTCCGCACTCGACTATGCTCACGGGCGGGGCATCCTGCACCGTGACGTGAAACCGGCCAACATCCTGTTGGACCGGGGGCGGGACAGATGGAGTCTTCTGAGCGACTTCGGGCTGGCGAGGATGATAGAGGGCACGTCGGCGCTGACCGGTTCCGGCGTCGGAATCGGCACACCGCGGTACATGTCGCCGGAGCAGGGGCAGGGAATGGAGGTCGACCACCACACCGACATATACTCACTCGGCGTTATGCTCTACCAGATGGCAACGGGCCGCGTACCCTTCGACGCCGAAACCCCTTTCGCAATCGTCCTGAAGCACATCTCCGACCCGCTCCCGATGCCGAGTACCGTCAATCCGGATGTGCCCGAAGGTGTGGAGCGGGTGATAATCAAGGCTATGGCGAAAGAGCCTGAAAACCGCTTCGACTCGGCAGGCGAAATGGCAGGGGCATTGAAAGAGGCCGTGGAGAAGGGGGGCGTCATCGCGCCTGAGCCCGTGCCCGAAGATTCGAGGGCGCCGATAGAGATAGGGGCGACCGGAGACGCGCCTACTCTCCGCAAAGGTGTCTCTTCTCCCCCTGCCCCCGAAACAGCCGCATCAACTCAGGTCGAAACGGGCCGCGAGCGCGGGCTGCCCGGCTGGGTCTGGGCGCTGGGCGGGGCGCTGGCGCTGCTGGTCGTTGTCGTGTTATTTGTAATGGTAGACGGAGGGCTGTTTGTGTTGTCGGATAAGGGGGGTGACGAGAAAGCCGAAATCGATAATACCGGCACCACCCAGGCCGTCACGTCTCCCGAGCCACCTACCGCAACGACAGAACCGGTCTCTGCAACACCTACACCTGCACCCTCCGATGTTGCAGAGGCGATAGTCCCGACTACATCTGCACCGCCGACCGATGTACCGACTCCGCATCCGCTGGCGGGTGTCTTGCCGCTGTACAAATTGGAGGGGCACGAGGAGGCGGTGCTGGGTGTGGCCTTTTCGCCCGACGGCGCGACGCTTGTTTCGGGCAGCGAGGACAGGAGCGTGCGGCTGTGGCGGGTAAGCGATGGCTCACTCCTGCAAACTCTCTGGCACGAACGGGTGACGGGCGTGGCCTTCTCGCCCGACGGTTCGCTGCTCGCTTCGACGAGCACGGGCGGTCCCGGCGTGAAACTGTGGCACACAGGCGACGGCTCGCCCGTCGAGGGGTTCGGGGAAGACGAACGCACGGTGAACGGTGTTGCCTTCTCACCCGACGGCAAATCTCTCGCCGTCACCTCGTGGAACTCGGTGCGGCTGCTGCGGTTAAGTGACGGCGAGGTTCTTCGGACGTTCGAAGGGCACGAAAGCTCCGTAGTAGCCGCTGCCTTTTCGCCCGACGGCGAAACGCTGGCGTCTGCAAGCTGGGATAGCACCGCGCGGCTCTGGCGCGTAAGTGACGGGATGCTGCTGCAGACCATCCAGCACGCGGGGCGCGTGGAGGACGTGGCGTTTTCGCCGGATGGGGAAACCATCGCCACGGCAAGCGGCGACGAGGTGCGGCTGTGGCAGGTAAGCGACGGTTCGTTGCTACGTCAGTTCGAGGGACACAGCGGGTATGTCGAGTGCGTCGACTTTTCGCCCGACGGCGAGACGCTGGTATCGGGCGGCATCGACAGTACCGTCCGCCTCTGGAACGTGAGCGACGGTTCGCCGATTCGGACACTGGAGGGGCACGACGCGCACGTCGTGAGCGTTGCTTTTTCGCCGGACGGGGTGACCATCGCGTCGGGGAGCCGGGATAGCACCGTGCGAATCTGGGGCATAGAACGGACGTGATAGTCACCCATCACTCCGCTCAAGCCTTGAGCCGAACGGGTTTGGTGCGACCCGTTCGCCCGAAACCGACCTTTCCAGGTCGGGGGATGGTGTGCGTGAATCCGCCTCAAAATCCCATTTCTGAATTATCAACGGTTCCAAAAAGGAGTACCCCTTTAATAAAAAAGGGCCCCGAAGGGCCCTTTTTACTTGACTGAGGTGGACCGAAGCCCACCTCGTATTCCTCACTTACCTAAAGAGTGCTATGATCTCATCGATTACTGTGGCGAGAGTGCTGAGTTCATCCTCTCCCCCTTCGATAAGGTAACCACCCTGCTTAGTATGCTGGTTGAAGGATATAAGTTCACCGGCTTCATCTTCCTTGATCATTACCGCTCGGTGGCATCCACCACAGGCTCTTGAAGCGGGACCGGTGACATAGACCGGCACATCACCGATGTTTCTGTCCCAGCCATTGATTGGATCGGATGCCGAAAGCAGACCAGGTAGCGATTTGGACTGATCCGGCACGTTGTTTGTGCCTTCAATATGGCAGGAATCACAGTCTGTGATTCCATGCTTGGGATACGGGAACTCGATGTGATGCTCATAGTGCATGGCTTGCACCGGATCGGCGAAATCGATATCGCCAATATCGAATGCCTGGAACGAATGGATCGCATGGACATAGGAATCGATCGACCTCGACTGCATTTCCAGATGAGAAGCACCACTCTCGACAATGTGACACATTCTACAAACAACAATATTCCCGCCTCTGTCCGGTGAATGGAAGGTTGTGGCCAGTGCATCGTGGCAGTTGTTGCAGCCATCCGTAACATCGACGATATCACTGTAGAAGGCATCATCAAATGCATTGGCAACCAGATCAAAGGTTCTGGAAGGCGCATTGACTGCATAAGCCGTATCATCGGTTTCGCCGTTCTCATGACTGTCTACTTCTCCGACAACATTAGCCAGCAGGGGCAAAACAGCAATTTCTGCTCTTTTGGCTGTGCCATCAGCAATCATATCAGCCCATTCTGTCAGGTCTGCGGTAACTTCCCAACTACCATTTTCTGCTGATACGACGGTGAAGCGGGGGTTGGTTGTCTCCCCATTGATCTGGAATTCCAGCAGTCTGTTACCGTCTGCGTCTCGGCTGTGTGGGCTGACAATGAAATCTTTGGTGTCATAACCATACAATCCGACCATAACAGTTGGGATAATATCCGCTGGTTCAAAGTCGGCTATATCAGCATTTTTTGTCGCGCTGAAATCAATGGTAAGAATGTTGTCAGTGAAATCGGCCGCATCAACCGTAACGCTAAAGACGTCGGAATACCTGATTCCGGCCGCATCAGCGTAGATATGCTTGTCATAACCGGTATGAATTTCACTGAATACCGGCGCAATGCCTTCTTCACTATGGCAAGCTGCACAATCCTCTGTCTCAAAATCCATTCCCTCATGAATTGATTCGGGTAATATGGTTTCCAGGGCCGGCGCTCTGTGGGTCTCGGTTCCTTCTTCCGGTCCGGTTACAGGGTGACAGCTCTTGCAGGTCTCCACTTTGAAATTAGCATCCGTCAATATCATGTCAAGTTTGCCTTCGTGGCATGTTACGCAGTTTGACATGGACTGAGGATAGGGGAATTCCATAGCGTGCGACATATGCACGTCGTTCATGAGCCGCGTCTTATAGGCGTACTGGGCTAGCTGCTCAGGCGTAAAAATAGACAAGTCTTCGTCTGAATGTAGCCATTCAACAGCCAGTTCAGGATCATCGACCAAAAGCTGCCATTCGAAATGGCCGCCCTCACCGTTATCCAGGTGGCAGGCTTTACAGGTGTAGAAGTCAGTTGCGGGATCGTGATCCACCTGGGCATAGATGTAACCATGCTTAAGGTAGGGATCCGTGTGGCATTTCACGCAGCCGGCGTTATTGGCGGCAGAAACGTAATCAACGCCGTCTCCCGTTTCAAGTAAAGCTGCAAACGGGTATTTGCCTTGTCGGATACGAGCAGGAAGCTGACCGACAATCTCATCCGTGCCGTATACCACGATGAGACCAGGCGTATTGCTTACATCGGGGGCATCCCCCACCAGAGTACTCGTGACTCCGCCTTCGCCATCATAGGTTAGATCCCCTAACAGGGACAGTCTTTCGGCAGCCGGTTCGAACTGGAAGCTTGTACCGGTATACGGTGCAAAGTAAATACCCAGGGAATCTGCGTCTCTGGCATCGAAAGGAGCGCCATTTTTGGTCATCTTGAACGTTACCGTGCTCGTATCCGGAGCAGAAAACGAGTAAGCCAAATCGGTAACTTGAATGACACCATCCTGATACAACTCATCATAGGACGCCTGATGTTTGGCGCCAACTTCACTATGACATATCGAACAGGACTCAGGTGGGACAGGATCTGTCGCGACTGTTTGAGCGCCGACAGGGCCGGCGGCGCTGGCGGGGCTGGCCACACCGGGAGAACCGGCATAGCCAACTACCATAGCAACAGCCAGAAGCAAGACTACGCTAATCCAAACTCCAAAAGATATTTTCTTCCACATATAAACACCTCCCTTTACTTTGGTTTGTACTGATGAAATTAATAGAAATTTTTTTGGTTTGGTGCGAACCAAAATCCGCACCACCAATACAGATATAAATCACAGTCGAGGTTTGTAGCCTGGCCAAAATGATTAAATTTTAAAATTATAGCTTATGTTTCCTGAAACCAAGATGTGGAAACGTCTCTACTTCATCAAACCAGAATTTGGCTTGCCAGCGGAGTAAAAAGTAACTTCCGCGTGATGTTGCAAGCCAGGTCGTGAACCCACAGGGCAGATGACGTAAACCCACAGGGCAGGTGACGTGAAGCGTAATGATTTATCTATGGCTTGATTTTACGCTTTACGTTTTACGTGGTTGGATGCTCTATGGGGTTGTCTCACCAGAAGTTACTTTTTCATTAGTCAATTCTGGTTCTATGTACTTAACAGTAGGTGGCTTAACGTGGATCAGCCAAATCCAACAGCATCGATTTCTGAGCAAGATGGCAAAAAATTCTTCAAGCTTGATTGACGTAAGTGAAGTGATGAATTAAGGTGGCAGCTTTTGCGAGTATAGCACAAATTACCCGAATGTCAAAATAATTCAATCTTGGCTATCTGGTGATTACCCATAAATGTTGTCACCTCGAGGGAAGGGGCAGACGAGCAAAAGCGAGAGGAGAGGATGGCAATGGTGTTAAAGATGGCGCTCAAGCCGCGTAGAACGATGTAGGGGCCGTCAAGGTCATTGGCCAAGCCCAACTTCCCCCCAACTCCCGGAGCCACCGAACGGCCTGAGGCGGCCAGGTATCGATGAGATAATAGACGAATTGAGCGGCAGCCAGAACGAGGAAGAAGAGGCGCCTTGCCCAAGCACACCAACCCATTTTTGAAAAGAAGCTGGTCGGGTAAGGAGGCGACGTTGCCGCCGCCTTACCTTGGAAGCAGTGGTGGGGTCAGCGATGGCCCCACCGACTGTAACTTATATTGCATTTTGTCTTTTTCGTTTATCACACTAAATAAACCAGGGCGTTCTTTCTAAAACTGGATGGAGCCTAAAGTGACCTGTTTGCCTTAAAAAAGCATCTGTTAAGTATGCAATATCCCTTGCATATTTAGTTGTAATGGGTTCACCAGATATAGAAGCTGTAGAAGCCCAGTTTAGTTTGGTTAGCTTTAAAATTTGTGTAGCTAAAGATTTATGATCAACATCCAAATTATATGATCCTTCAGGATTTTCAACCCAGATAGTAATATCTAAAGGTTTGGGTGTGCCAAGTGTCTTACGAAAAGAATTGTATCCCGTAGTTGAAATTAATATTCGGTTCGGAGCAGTAATAATATAACTACCTCGGCTTAAACTACCGTCTGTCTCAGGGCGGCTATCATAAAGCCTAATATTATGATGAGGGTTGATTGAAACAAATGAATAAGTTCCATTAGGACGCACTTGACGTGCAGCTTGTAATATTGCTTGCTTATCATCCTTCGAAAAACGTGCTGAGTAATGAAAGTAAATACGGGGTGTTTCTGTCAACTGTTCGTGAAGTCGCTCAAGAGTTTGCAGAGTAAGTGACCCAAAATATTTAATTCGTTCTTCGCAAGAAAAAGACTGCGTACTTCCTGAATAAAACTCCCATCGTCCAAATTGATTAAAAACGGTTGCATAACCTAATAATCTTTCGCGTCCACGCTTACGGGTTTGGGTATATGAAAGCCCTACAAAAAAATCAGCATCAGGTATCTCATTAGGTAAAACCCAAGGTGTGATGCCACACTTCGCTACAATATTTAACGCTAAATTTAAATCCTTCCAATCTGGATCAAGGAGCGTAGGTGTATCAACCATTTGACATGGAATACCTTGCTCAAAAAGGAATTTCTTTATTCGATAGTAGGGCGAATTTTCGTCATCAATTGAATATCCTTTTTCAGGTGTATAAACCAATAAAATTCTGTCTAATTTTTCATTACCTGCCCAGGTAGGATTTTCGTCTAAAAGTCTTCTGCACTCGTCCAATATATCTTCTGGAGAACGAACTGTAATGATGGTATTGTAAAATAATTGGGTGCTAAATGTCCGTTCAGACCCCTTGTATTTATACTTTCCAACTCTGAGGCGATGGATGAGGTGCGCCATATTATCACGCATATCAGACGTGCAAATAGGCACTAATTCTATTCTCTTGCGTTCATCTTGATAAGCCCCAAATGTAGTAATCCCTGTACGAATATTTGCTGATCTCTGATGTCCAACAAATTCAACTTCAGGTTCCGGGAGATTACTTAGTTGAAATTTCCTTTCATTACGTAACAAGATTGGAGTTGAATGCAAAATGGCTTGAGAATTTCCTATTACCAGTGGAAATACAGTTGATGCAATATTTTCAATAGTTGCCAAAGTTTTCTCGGATCTGATACGTATGCCGCTTGTATCTAACGAGAGACTGTGACGCTTCAATTCTTTATGCAAATCAAATTTTGCACCTACATTGTTTAAAACATTTTTTATAGTATCTAATGATAGGTCGGGGATAATCTGATTGTTATCAATCCATTTCTCACTGTCAATGTCATAAAAATAAATACAAGACAACTCGTCATCGACTTTGACAAGTTTTCCTTTTTGCCATCTGTCTAGTTTTGCAACAACAGATGTTCCTCTCAATGCATTTGGACGCAGCCACTTCAACAACTTCTGAACTGTCTGGATATTTTTTACCTGTAATACGTAGTCAACAGACAAATAAGCTTTATGCCAATATTGTCTTAATTGAATTGTGTAACAAGGATAAAAATGAATAAAATTTTCCACTGAACCTTGTAAATTTATCTTTGCCCCTCTCCGATGAATTGTCAATCTGCCGTAATTAAATCTGTCAATGTACCATCCTTTAGCTTCAAGGGCATTTCGGAGTGAGAATAAGAATTCTTTATAACGGTTTTGTAATATTTCTTCAGATGAAATTGGCTCTCCTTCTTCTGTAAGAAATTTTAGCGGGAAAAGATTCGCATACTCAGCCGATTTTTTTGAGGCTAAGGCAGTGCGAAGCAGGGCTTCTCTTTCTATTATGTTGTTGTACAAAGTTACAACAGTCCGTACGTGCGTCGTTTTGTAATGCGGCGGTGGTAGCTTTGCCTTTGCCATTTCATCACGCATTTTTTTCGTGCCTTCACCCCAAGCCTTTACAAAAGCGGATCCTTTTTCGTCGCGCATTATCTTCAACCACTCAATTATTTTTGAATTGGGTGGCATTGAGTCTAGTTCAATAGTATCTAATGTAAATTCATTTGGGACTTCATGATCTAACTGGCGAATACGTCCTGAATTCTCGACTATAAATGCATCTTTATAATGGGCACATTTAATAGGAAATTGTATTGCGTAATCACGATGAGCGACTGCGTTAACGATAGCTTCATCGATTGCGAGTTCAGGAAATTCTGGATCATCTATAAATCCCCCCTCGGGATTACGTTTTTGGAAGGTCTTGAAAAAACCGGAATCTCGAAGGAAAGCCCGAATATTTCTAATCTGCTGTGGAAGTGCGCCTTCAAATTTTCGGTCGAATGAAATTGTACTGGGTACATTACCGGCATCACTATTCACTTCATAACGTAGGAGACGTATATAGGTCCAAGGCATAAGTCTTTGGGGATTTATGGCAAAAAATAAATACCCTGCGTTGTTAAAAGCATAACCCTCTCCATCTCGGATTATTGCTCCTTCTCTGAGTAAAATTTCCGTATCAGTTTCGTGATATTTGCTTTTGGGAAGCGATTTGCGAAATTCCGACAAAACTTGTTTATCGACATCTTCGATATGAAACGAACAACGGTATGTCAGTTCAAATTCAATAATTCGTTTCTCGCGCTTTAATTGTTCACGTAAATCTTCGTTGACTTCTATATTTTGTCTACCGTTCCTCATCCAAGCTTTTGGCTCTTTATCCAAGGTTTCACAAATTGCACGAGGTGTATAAGGAATGTAAACTAATAGAATATTCTTTGATTCTCGAGCGTCATCCTCAAGAGTGATAGAACGAACAGTTGCAGCTTGATGTTTGAGATGCTCATGAAAACAGGTCAAGCTATTCAGTTCTGATTCTCCAAGGTGGTCAATACCTTTTATCTCACCTGTGCTGGACACACCAAGTATTAACAAGCCTCCTTCCCGGTTTGTGTTTGCAAATCCTGAGATACAAGCTATGATGTGTTTTTTAAGCCGTTTCCACTCTCGGCTTTTAGTATCAACATTACCATTTTCGTTAACGTATCCTGCTTCTTTTCGATCAAAATGCTGACCTTCAAATTCATCGTCGGAATTTACCTTGATGAATTCCGAAAAGCGTTCAGGTTTTTCAAATACTTCTTTTGGTTTAGGCATTACTCATTCCATTTACTTGTTTCAACCAACTCTGATAATCACTGGACGACTCAGCAATATAACGCCCCCGCTTCACGCGCCCGAAAAGGTTGGCGACAGATACCACAATAAAAAGTTACGCTGTTGGCCCAACCACTTCCAACTGAACGCAGCTTTTCGGGTCGCGTGGCCGGGTAGAGGTGGCACGCTTTGCGACCTGCCGCCCCTCCCACAGAGCCGGACGTGCGGAACTCCCGCATCCGGTTCCTCTGTTCCAACTCTTTTGACCAAGTTGGAAACCAATCAGGCGACACCCCGATTGGCCGCGCAGCGTAGCTGGGCTACCCTGTCACCTGTTGCTGGTTCTCTGTTGAGACGGTTTGTAGGCTCGAAGTCCTTCCCGTCTTTCCTCCCAACAACGCGCTATATCCGGCTTCGCCTTCCCTACAATGGGCCGCTTGGGTCTCACTTCCTCACCTTCCCGGTCATTTCTAACCCTCGGTACTATGCTCCGCGGAGCCTGTCCTGAGCGCAGCCGAAGGGACTACCACTTGCCCATCTCGGTTTCCTACCGAAGGTTTCGCTCGTTCGCCGATACCTGATTTGTTCCACTTCGTCTGTGTCACAACATTTTATTTTATATTGATAATGTTGAGGACATTATAATAATCCCAGATGTCAAGTGCAAAACTCATTCATTGCTTAAATTTTGTAGGTTAACCTAATCTCGTTTTGTTAAAAGTGTCAAGAAAATCAAGCGGGTCATACGGCCTCATATCAAACTCTATCTTAACAACATCTGAACAGTAACAGCAAAAGTCACATACAAATTTTTTATGTAAACTTCTTAGTATTCTAGCATAATTCCGATACGTGGCTTTAAGAACCGCATCATTAAACAAAGCGTAAGAATCGGTGGGGCAAAGTATATCAAAAGGTGGCCCAAACGTACTCAATTCCCTAAAATTCGCCTTTTATATTCTTTCCGTGGGGTATCTTGCAGTAAGCCCTTATAAAAGTTTCAATTATGAGGTTGAATTCTCCTGTGTGCAAGAGTAACGTTAGTAAGGGTTTCTAAAATTTTATTCACTCAATTTACTTGTCATAATATTTTTGTACGTGACTTTTGCTGCTACTGCATCTGAATTGGACAAGCACCACCCACCTGGATGGTGTGTCACAAGGAATGAGGGCCGTTTACCTGGCCTTTGGCGAGGCGCGGGGATATATGGATTTGGGGACCAGCCAGCAATTACTTGATGTACACGGCGCGGGCGCCCAGCGCAGTGATCAAAAAAATGGCACCCCCAGTTCCTTACCCGTTGGCTTCGGGCCGCAGGGTGATGTGCAGAGCATCTATAACTACGCCCGCTGGGTGCGCAACGGCGCTGAATTTGTAGAGGGAGCCGGTTCCGGCGCGGATGCCTCCGCCCCGCCACCGGCAGGTAATCAACCGTCCGGTTCCGATGGACAACCGCCGGCAGGCGACAGCCCACCACAAGAAGCGACCAACATCCCCACCTATCATACGGGAGCAGAGAGTCGTTTGAAGAAATCCTGTTCCTGTTTTTCAATCTCGATTCTGGCCTGGGCCAACCGGTGAGCGGCAAGATGGGTGGGAATATCTTCATCTTGGGCCAGGGCGACAACCCGGAGGATAGAGTCATAAATCTTGGCGGTTTTATGCCAGGCTTCCTGCCTATCATAAGCGCCAAGCTCTGTGGCCACGCTGATGATTCCCCCGGCATTAATTACATAATCCGGGGCGTAGAGGATGTTTCGCTCCGCCAGCTCATCCCCGTGGCGGTCCTCAGCCAGTTGGTTATTGGCTGCTCCGGCTACAATCTGGCAGCGAAGCCGGGGAATGGTATTGTCATTGAGAATGGCCCCAAGGGCACAGGGCGCAAAGATGTCACATACTACATCGTAAATTTCTTCCAGGCCGACCAGTGCAAGGTCCAGTTCAACGGCGATTGCAGCGGCTCTTTCAGAATTTAACTCGGAGGCAATAATCCTGGCCCCTTCCTCTGAGAGACGTTTGGCCAGGTCATACCCCACTTTACCTAATCCCTGGATGGCTATTCTGCGGCCTGTTAGCGAGTCAGACCCAAAACGTGCCCGGCAACAGGCCTTCATGCCCCTGTAGACACCAAAAGCGGTTAAAGGAGAGGGGTCCCCGCTGCCCTTTTCGGTGGCCGGTAAACCAGTCACATAGGGGGTTTCCTGGTGAACATAGGTCATATCAGTGACCGTGGTGCCTACATCTTCGGCGGTGATATATTTCCCGTTCAGGGAGTTGACAAATTTTCCAAAGGCGCGGAAGAGGGCTGAGCTTTTGTCCTTAGCCGGGTCGCCGATGATGACGGCTTTGCCGCCCCCTAAATTGAGACCGGCTACCGATGATTTGTAGGTCATGCCCTCTGCTAGCCGCAGCGCATCTAGCACGGCCTCTTCTTCCGAGCGATAAGGCCACATTCTGACGCCCCCCAGGGCCGGGCCCAGGGTGGTACTGTGAATGGCGACAATGGCTTTCAGGCCAGTTTCTTTGTCAGTCGAAAAAACAACCTCCTCGTGGTTGTGTTCTTGCATATAATTAAAAAGCTCCATATTTAACATCCTCCTATCAGCGACCCATCACTTATTGTCTAATGCCGGCTGGCTCGACCAGGGCAGCGCCACGCTGGAGGGCTTGTTCATTGATTTTTAGTAACGATTGCTTTGAGGAGGGTAAATGATCTTTTAAGGCTTGGCTGACTGTGGTCAGGGGAAGAATTTGGGTGGCGGCAATCATTGCTCCTAAAGCAACCATGTTAGCCATTTTGACGTTACCCAATTCCTGGGCAATATCATTGGCCGGAACGGGCAGGTAGGTGATATCGGTGCGTCGGGGGAGACTGTCAATCAACGAGCTGTTGTATACCAGGTTTCCCCCTGCTTTAACCAGCATCTCAAATTTTTCCATTGAGGGGTTATTGAAAATAATCGCTGCGTCTGGTTGTTGGACAACCGGCGAACCGATTTCTTCGTCGCTAATGATGACGGTTACATTGGCCGTTCCTCCCCGCATTTCCGGCCCGTAGCTGGGTAGCCAGGAAACATTGCGGCCATAGTCCATGCCGGCATAAGCCAATATCATCCCGGCAAAGAGAATGCCCTGGCCCCCAAAGCCGGCCAAAATGATCTCCGTTTGCATTGTTTCCTCCACTTAGTTCAGATGCTTGACAATATCTGCTACTTTGTAATCGCCCAGCGGATAGTAAGGCACCATATTGTGCTTGATCCAATCAAGGGCCTCACCGGGCGTCAATTTCCAATTGGTGGGACAGGCGGACAGGAACTCAACCAATGAGAAGCCCACCCCTTCTATTTGCGTACGGAATGCCTTGCGGATGGCTTTTTTGGCTTGTTTGACGGTATGGATGTCGTAGACGGAACAGCGCGCCGCATAGGCCACACCCGGCAACCCGGCCAGCAGTTCGGCGATGCGGATGGGCATACCGGTCAACTCTACATCGCGCCCGGTAGGTGAAGAGGTGGTCACCTGGCCGGGCAGGCTGGTCGGGGCCATCTGCCCGCCGGTCATGCCATAAATGGCGTTGTTGATAAAGAAGATGGTGATATTCTCGCCGCGTGTTGCTGCCCAGACGGCCTCAGCTATGCCGATGGCAGCCAGGTCACCATCTCCCTGGTAAGTGAAAACAATTTTGTCGGGTTGCACTCGTTTGAGGCCGGTGGCCATTGCCGGGGCGCGCCCGTGGGCGGCTTCGGCACCGTCTATCTCAAAGTAATTGTAGAGAAAAACGGCGCATCCTACCGGCGCGATCGCTATTGTTTGCTCGCGGATGCCCAGTTCATCAATCACCTCGCCGATGAGTTTGTGGATGAGACCATGGGTACAGCCTGGGCAATAGTGGGTTGAAATATCGGCCAGTGACTCCGGCCGCTTGTAAACTACTTGTTCTACCCATTTTTCTGCCATATTTATCACCTCTTTCAGCCCGAGAATGAGGCCCCAACAAGCTCGTGCCACTCATTCAAAGGGGCTTTATGTGACGTGAGGTGCTGATTCAGCACCTTGATTCGTTCCAAAATTTCACCCGGCCACGGCACAACGCCACCGGTGTGTCCCAGGAAGTCAACCGGCACAAGCCGGCCAACCCCCAACCGTATATCTTCGACCATCTGGCCGGCGTTCATTTCTACCACCAGGATGGCCTCTACTGACTGCGAGAGTTGTTCCAGGGGAGCAAAGGGGAAGGGAAATAGCGTAATCGGTCTCAGTAAACCGGCCCGGATACCCTGCTGTCTTGCTTCGCGGATGGCCGTTTTAGCAATACGAGCCGCCGTGCCGAAGGCCACAACTAAAACGTCGGCCTCGCCGGTCATGAATTCTTCATAGCGAACTTCCTCGGCCCTGATCCGCTCGAGCTTGGCTTGCAAGCGTTGGTTCGTCTGCTCCAGGGCTTCCCCGCCCAGGTAGAGGGAAGTAATAACGTTCTTGGGCCGGCCTTTGGCTCCGGTCAATGCCCAGCGGGGACGGAGCGTGGACGGTGCTTGCATCGGCGGCAACTCGGCCGGTTCCATCATCTGGCCGATAATGCCATCACCGGCCACACAGGCGATGGTGCGATATTTGTCGGCCAGGTCGAAGGCCAGCACGGTTAAGTCAACGGCCTCCTGGACTGAACTGGGGGCCAGGACGATGCTGTGAAAATCACCGTGACCGGCACTCTTGGTTAGTAAATTGTAGTCGGATTGGCAGGGCTGGATATTGCCTAAACCCGGACCGCCGCGCATAATATTCACCAGGACCACGGGCACTTCCGAGCAGGCGATATAGGATAGCCCTTCTTGCATGAGGCTGATACCCGGTCCTGAAGATGAGGTCATCACCCGGACCCCGGCACAGGCTGCCCCGTAAACCATATTGATCGCGGCTACTTCACTTTCTGCCTGTAAAAAAGTACGGTTCAACTGGGGTAATCGTGTGGCCATATGCTCTAGCAGCTCGGTTTGGGGGGTAATGGGATAACCAAAGTAGGCCTGACAGCCGGCCCGGATGGCGGCCTCGGCTATGGCTACATTACCCTTCAATAACTTCTTTGTCATTTGTTTTGCCTCCTTTAGGCCCCTGTGACTACAGACTCCGAGTCGATGACCGGCTTAACTTTGACCTCACGGAAGACGGTAATGACTGCATCGGGGCAAATCATGGCGCAAAGCATACAGCCCGTGCAGCGCCTGTCCGGATCTACGAACATGGCCGGCCGGTATCCTTTGGCGTTGTAATGATGGCCCATCTCAATAAGATCGTAGGGACAGACCATCGTACAAAATTCACAGCCTTTGCATAGTTCTTCTTTAATTACAATGTGTCCTTTAGCCATATTTTTCTCCTTTCAATTAGAAGATAGAATTATCCGGCCGTCCAGGGCGACTGCTCCTTGGCCTTGAGCCAGGACGAGTAAGGGATTGACCTCGACTTCTTCAATCTGGGGAAAATCCAGGGCAAGCTGGCTAAGACGGAGGATGCAATCTACCACGGCGTTGATGTCTGCCGTTTCGTGACCACGTATGCCCGATAGTAACCGGCCGGCTTTGGTTTCGTGGATCATGGCCAGGGCTTCTGCCCGATTAAGGGGGGCAACACGAAAACTGACATCGGTCAGCAACTCAACGTAAATGCCCCCCAGGCCAAACATAATCAGTGGGCCAAATTGTGGATCGCGGCGCATGCCCACGATGACTTCGTATCCCTGGGGGGCCATTGCTTCAACCAGGACTCCTTCCAGATAGACTCCTGGATTTGTGGCTGCGGCCTTCTGCATCAGTTGCCGGTAGGCCGCGGTCACGGCAACGGGGTCACCCAGGTTTAGCCTAATGCCCCCGGCCTCGGATTTATGCAAAATGTGAGGGGAGACAATCTTTAAGACAACCGGATAGCCGAGTTCGTTAGCAATTTCAACCGCCTCTGCGGGACTACGGGCAAGCCTACCGGCGATGACCGGGATGCGGTAGGCTTCCAACATCGGCCTGGCGCCGGCTTCGCCCAGGGTGGGCAGTAAATTTACGTTTTCTAACATTTGCTGCACAGCCCTCTCGTTCACATCCAGTTTGGGCAACTGGTCTTCAGCGTCGTGGTTACGCCATTCAACATAGTGGTACATTGCGCTCAGGGCCCGGCTGGCCGTCTCGGGGAAAGCATACATGGGCAGGTGGTGCTCATGCAAAATCTGGCGGGCCTGGCCGATACTGTGATCTCCTACAAAACAGGTTACAATCGGCTTGGTGACCTGTTTGGCTACCTGACAAATCTTAGAGGCGGCCTCGGTTGGATTGAGCAACAGATGAGGGACAAGGATGACCAGAACAGCATCCACGGCCGGGTCTGATAAGACGACGGGTAAGGCAAATTCATATTCGCCAGGACCAGCGCCGCCCAACATGTCGGTCGGATTGGCAATTTGGATGACCGGATCCAGGCCGTGCTGTAAGGTGGCTTTGGTCCGGGGTGCTAATTCGGTCAAACGCATTCCCTGGATTGAGAGGCTATCGGCGGCCAGCGCAGCCGGACCGCCGGAGTTGGTCAGGACAAAGACACGGTTGCCCGACGGCAGAGGTTGGTAGGCTAAAACCAGGGAAATGTCGAACAACTCACTGATGGAGCAGGCTTCAATGACGCCACATTGGTGGAAGGCTGCTTCGTAAGCGACATTTGAACCGGCCAGGGCGCCGGTATGTGATGAAACGGCCTTACCGCCGGCTTCGGTGCGGCCCGCTTTAAGCAGGACTATTGGTTTTTGGCGGCTCACCTGGCGGGCCACTGCCATAAAGCGGGGACCATTGGTGATTGCCTCTATATACACCGCAATCACGCGCGTATTCGGATCCTGACCCAAATATTCGATGATATCCGTTTCAGTAATGTCAGCTTCATTGCCAAGACTGATAAAGCGGGAGAAGCCGATGTGCTTACCGGTGATGTAATCGATAACTCCGCCGCAAACGCCCCCTGATTGGGAAAGGAAACCGATCGAGCCCTGTTCCGGTACAGTTTCAAGAAAGGTGGTATTTAAGCCGGTGTGAAGATCCATTGTGCCCAGGCAGTTTGGTCCAATCAACCGCATCCCGTAACGGCGAGCAATGGCCACACATTCCTCTTCAATGATTGCCCCCTCCGGCCCAACCTCTTTGAACCCGCCTGAGATAACGATGGCTGCTTTTACACCCCGTTTACCGCACGCCTGGAGTACCGGGGGGGTCAGTTTGGCCGGCAGGACAACGACCGCGAGGTCGACCGGGTCCGGCACATTGGCCATGTCGGGATAACAGGGTAAGCCTGCTATCTCCTGATAATGGGGGTTAACCGGGTAGACATGCCCCTGATAGCCGTATTGGGTCAGGTTACGTAAAACACAATAGCTTATCTTATCTGGATTGGAGGAGGCACCGATAAGAGCAACTCCCTGAGGAGAAAAGAAGGGAACCAGCTCATTTGTCATAAATGTCTCCCGTGGGGCCGGGCATGGGGATGCCCGGCCTACCATCAAACCAGAATTTGGCTTGCCAGTGGGGCAAAAAGTAACTAACGTGGAGCGTGGAGCGGGGAGCGGGGAGCGTAATGACTTATCTACGGCTCACTTTTACATGGTTGGATGCTTTATGGGGTTGTCTCACCGGAAGTTACTTTTTCATTGTCAATTCTGGTTCTATGGATATTACAATCTTGGCTCTTTGGGATTTTCCGTGGTGCTCTGCCCGGATTGACAAATCCGGGCCTATATCTTGTGTGCAGAACACCTATGCCACGATATGTCGGGGATTTGTCAATCCCCTCCGAGCGATCCCACGGAAATTCCTGAAGAACCTACAATCTTTTGGCCCTTTTTGTTGTTCCTATGAAATAGTTTATCACAGTCAGGGGGGGTAGTCTTGTAAATTATTGACTTGTTAAGAAAGGATAACGAATCGCCGGTAGATTAGTAGACCGTACCGCTTCCCAACGAAGGCCCGTACAGATCCCCCACAAACAGATGATAATCAATCGGCTTGCCGCTGTCGTTGCTGACTTGGACGACATAGATGTCGCCCTCGTTCACCCATCCGGTCCAAAAACGTTCGCCGGTCTCAGGATTGTTGTCTCTGACTACGATTGAACCGGCTCCCATATGGAAAATTCTATTATCGGCAGTGTCATGCTTTGACCATTGTTTGGTCCCTCCGAGTGGGTAAATCTTAAACGTCACATAGTGCTGAGAGTTTCCATCGAACGGCGTGTAAACCATGGTGAGTGACACTTCCTCTTGGAAATCCGCATCCAGGTTTCCGATTTGGATCAAATGCCAGCTATCTTCCCCATGATTCAGAGTACCGACCTTTTCTGCCAGGGGATTATTCATGTTAAGAGGGGTTGCCGTCATGGGGGACAAACCAGGGCCAAAAGCTTCTGGCATAATAACTGGCTGCTCTCCCAGTAGCACGTTCCAGATTTCGTAGGGGAAGCAGGTGTAGTCAAGCGGGTATCCCAGCTTGTTTTCCAGAGAGATCAAGTAGCGATCTCCCGCTATTAAACTGCCCCTCCAAGAGATCAGAGCCGCGGTTTCTCTGTCACCAAACGACTCTTTCCTGCTGTTGTAGCCCATATCCAGCTTTCCAACACCAAAGCTCTCCATTCCCTGAGTTTCAGGGCCAACTTTGTGCTCCTTTTGGCCTTCCTCAAACAACTGGACGGCAACACTGCGCACTTCATTGCCATCAACAGGGGTGACAAAACAGGTAATGGCAAACTCTTGGCTCTTTCGAGAGTTTTGAGGATCATGGAATCCGGCTGAGTACCAGGCCACAGACTTTGCCGGCACCTTGGCGGATGTCTTATCCACCATGTCGAAAGGGACAGGCTTGTCAGGATTATTACTGATGAGATTTTCGTCAGGTACTTCAGCTTCAGCTTCCAGTTCAGTGGCTTCTGGCATCGGGGTAGCCTCCGGTTCGACTTCAGCTTCCAGCCCAGGCACCGGGGTGACCTCCGGCTCGGCTGTCGCTTCGGGATGCAGAATGTGCTCCGGTGTTTCTAACACCAGCTTGTAAGTAATCCTGTTATCCCAAGCGTTATACACCTGGAACCAATACTCCACCCCCGGAATTATCCAGATGTCAACCTTTTTGCCGGCCGCAATATGCTTCGGGTAGTTTCGGGTGTCGTAAATATAAACATCAACGAAATTGTCATCGCCTTCCAAAACTTCCAGATAACCGGTGATATTCACGAGTCCTTGACCGACGTCCGGGATCGTTAACGTATACCACTTGGCATCAGGTCGCTCTTTTGTGCCATCTGGGTACAGAACCCCATTGTTGAGAGTCTGTAACTCAACCGGATTAGAAGGCCCGATGTAGCTCGGGGCTACTTCCGGTCCACCTTGGGCCGGCGGGGCGGCCAGGGCCGTGCCACTAACCAACAGCAATAACGCAATCAACAACCCTACATATACTGTACATTTCCTGTAAATATTACTGCAAAACATTTTTTTGGTCTCCTGTTTTTTTACATTATTTGTAACTACCTACCATGTCATTCTGAACGAGCGTAGCGAGTGAAGAATCCCCGAGGTTTTGGTAAAGTAGACCTCTTTTTGGCCAAAGTTTCGGAGATTCCTCGTCGCTGCGCTCCTCGGAATGACATGAGGGTAGGCAGTTACCATTATTTTGTATCTTCTCAATAATTCGGGGCGGGTAGGGGTGAGGCAACTCGGAGAGCAGGTTGTTTGCTCCGAGATCCTCAATCCGAGTTGCCTCGCCCCTACTTTTTGAGAAGATACTTAAGAAAGATTAAAAGAGATTGTAACTACCTACCATGTCATTCTGAACGAGCGCAGCGAGTGAAGAATCCCCAAGGCTTTGGTAAAGTAGACCTCTTTTGGCCCAACGTTTCGGAGATTCCTCGTCGCTGCGCTCCTCGGAATGACATGAGGGTAGGCAGTTACAAGAGATTTAATTTAGACTCAGGGAGAGGACGTATTGGCCAGGGGTTATACCAAAAACACGCTTGAAGCGTTTGGTCATATGACTTTGATCGACGAAGCCAGTCTGGTAGGCTACTTCTGCAATAGGAAAACCACGCGCCAACAGTTGTTTTGCCTGTCTGGCGCGCACATAGGTTAGATAAGCGTGGGGGGGCAGACCGGTGGTCTTGGTGAAAAGGCGGAGGAGGTGATAGCGATTTAAATTAACGAGTGAGGCAAGCTGCTGGAGGGATATGTTATCGGCATAATGGGCTTCTATGTAATCTCGAACTTTTTTGACGCAGTTACGTTCCAGGCCAGGCATAGAGATGCCCGGCCTTATAGGGGGGGAGTCGTCGGCATAATGCACAATTAGTTGGGCCATTGTCCACCAGAAACGGGACTCCCGCTCGACAGCGGAGTGGTCGTGATTTTCAAGGGTACGGTGCAGCTTGAGGAGTAAGTTGGCCAGGTAGTCATCGTGGATGACAGGACTGGAAAAGAAGGGAATGTCTCGGGGGTGGTCTGCTAACTCAGAGGCTATGCGTTGCAACAGGCTAGCTTTGGGGTAAAACATACGGTAGGTCCAGCCCTGTTCACTGGCTGCTTGGCCTGTATGCAGTTCGCCGGGGTTAATAACAATAATAGTACCCGCAGGCATATCGTAAAAAGCTTTACGATAGCTGGTTGTGGTTGCGCCTCTTTGTACAACGCCAATGGCAAAGCCTTCATGGACATGGGGAGAGAAAGAATGGGTAATATATGTAGCCCGTAACAGTTCAAGGTTTTCCAGATGAAGGTCTCGCCAGAATTTTACCTGTTCATGTTGTGTTATGAGAGCCATATAACGCAAACAAGGCGATATGTAATGACCCCCCCTCGAAAATTTTCAGGTGTCACCTTTTATGAATGGGCCGGCATTATTGAGACAATCAGGGAATATTCAGCAGAATTACTTTAACTCACCTCCAGAAAGTCGATTTTGTTTTGATCGATGATTGATTCGGGGTTGTTTGAAGGCCACCCTTATTTAAAATTGTACCTTATCCTCCTAACAATTACAAGTTCTCGTAATCCCCTGTGATTCATAATTTGCCGCACCGCCATTTATGGTTCTTGGCCAGTGTAAAATGTTAGTTGTCTAACTTTGTTTTCTCCGAGTCGTAGGCATCTATAGCGAGATGAGGGGGACTTGTGTAGTTTCTTGTCTTCAATTAGCTGGTCGAGGTAGTGTTGTACCACTGATTTTGATATGTTAAGGGCTTCGGAGATTTCCTGCTGGATTGGGGATTTTCGATGGCGTTGGAAATAATCTTCGATGTATTGGAGGATTTGGTAGTAGGGGGGTGATCTTGTGGTCGGCTCTGGTTTTGCGGCCTCTTTTCCTTCCTTTTCTCTTTGCAGCCTGACCGGGATAAGGGCTTTTTCCCTTTGTATTGTTTCTTCCACTTCCTTCTCAGTGGTGTAGCCGGGCTGGCCCAGGGTCCGGTTTAGACGGCCTGATAGTCTTGAGAGGTAGGTGACTATTCTTTCATACTCTTTCACATCGGTGACGGTGTCTGCGTAGGTGTAGAGGAGTTCGAGGCGGGTGGTGGTGTCGGCCAGCTTGTCGGGGGTGAGGGGCCTAATGGCACTAACATTTCAGGAAAAGTTGAAAGTTATAAGGATGGGAAGGTATAATCTGGGAGTTGGTGAGCTAAATGTTTATCGAAACAGAGGACAAGTTATGGCTACCCTATCGCAACAAAAATCTTCGCCATCTGAACTTCTGCCTGTCTTTACAGAATTGCTGCCGGTCCAAAAGATCGGTGAGTGGGTGAAAGCGTCTGGGAAAACATTTTACCAGCGTCTTTTCACGCCCCTGGTAGTGGTCTGGGGCTTTATTTATCAACGGCTCAACGCCGACCACACCTGCGATGCGGCTTTAAGTTACATCAGCAGTGGCCAGGTTGACCATTTAGATACCAGTCATCAGCATCCGTTATCGGTACGGATCAAATCGGTCAGTACTGCGGCTTACTGCAAGGCCCGTAAACGGATGCCTTTGTCTGTTTTGCAAAGAGCCTTGTTCCACACGAATGAAGTGATCGAGCAAGCCCTGGGAGAAGGAGGTCGCTGGCGAGATTACACGGTGGGGTTGCTGGATGGCAGTACCTTGTACGTGTCACCCGAACCGGAATTGGTTGAACACTACGGTCGCCACAAAAATGGAGCCGGAGAAACCTACTGGGTGGTGATGCGGCTGGTCGTTGCTTTTGGGCTGCGCACAGCGGCGACGTTTGGGGTGGCCGAGGGGCCCCTCAGCCAAAGCGAACAAAGTTTAGCCAAAACCGTCTTTGCTCAAGCCCCATCCCATAGTCTTTACGTAGGCGATAGCAACTTCGGGGTCTTTAGTGTGGCCCAAGCCGCTCGCCATTATCAGGTCAAGAGCCTCTTTCAGATGACCCAACAACGCGCTTTGGTCTTGGCTGGTCGTCAGTTACGCCCTAACGAAGACCTTCCAGTCACCTGGCAGCCCAGCAAAGCCGACCAACTTGACCCCGATATGTCCCCCTTACCGATCAAAGGCCGCTTGATTTATGTCCGTTTACACCGAGATGGCTTTCGCCCCCTCACTTGGTATCTATTCACTACCCTCCTTGAGCCTGAGTTGTATCCCCTCGAAGAGTTGGTTGAACTCTATACCCTTCGCTGGCACGCCGAATTGAACCTCCGCTATGTCAAAACTGTCCTGGAGATGGAACATCTGACCGGCAAAACAGTCGACATCATCCGTAAAGAACTTCTCGCTGGCTTGTTAGCCTACAACCTTATTCGGGGCTATATGGCCCAAGCCGCCCAACAAGCCCACCTTTCCCCCTTAACCTTGAGCTTCTCTCGTTGCTGGCGTCGGGTTTGGAACAACCTCTGTTCCGTGCGTTCGACTGACCCATCCCCCCTCATCACTCAAGCCACCGCTGCCCTGCTCACCCAGTTAGCTCAATGTAAATTGCCCAAGCGCAAACCCTTTCGCATCGAACCGCGTGCCATTCGGGGGCGACCTCGTCGTTATCCCAAATTGAAGGGCTCTCGTGAACAAGCGCGCCAGCGGATTTTAGAAGTAATCGTTCAAAGGGTATCGGGGAGGGGTTGGCATGGGGGAGGTAGGATGGAGGGAGCAGGACGATTGTGAAGTCGAGCTGTACAAGCCTCGGTTAGATAATCGAGGATATTGCGGTTTTGCCGTT
>DAOUMU010000548.1:0-1833 GCA_034409055.1 Anaerolineae bacterium | reverse complement strand
GTATGCTCGTTGCCACTGGGCTGTTCACAAGTGGTCTGATTTTTGTGACAGCGTCTTAACTTTTGGTCTTGCTCCTCTGTCACCGGCTAAATTATGAAATTTACCATCTTTTGCGTTTTACACCCGTTCCTCAGTCTTGAACCTGAAGGTAAAAGAAGACAGGTGCTTTTTGTGCAGCACTGTTCTTCTCAACTCCTCTTCTATTCGTGCGTGCATGTGTGCACGTATGCGTGTCTGGACGGATGCACCTTCAACCGCCTCCGTCTTTGACCGTTTTGATACGTGCGTGCGTGCACGTTTCCTTGCTGGTGCACTTTCATCTTTTTCCTCCGGCTGTCCCAGTGGGGTTTTTGGGAGGGGAGGGGAGGGCGAAGAAAACAGCGCATCCATACCCTGCCCCGCTGACGCTTTCAAATGCAGGGTCAATTCCTCGTTGTTGTAGTTCAATTTCTGTCGTTTAGCCATTGATAATTCTTTCGACGATGGTTCTATAAGCCTTTGAGCCTTCATGGTCTGGATCAGCCACGATTAAAGGCCGTTTGGCACTGGGCGACTCAGTGAACCGCACCGAATTGGTAATGAAAGTATTAAACAAATGGATACCGGCCTGTTGACTGGCTCGTTGTAGGGCGACAAAGATTTCCTGGCTGTTCAGCGTTCTCCGGTCATACTTGGTGGCCAAAATGCCCAGATAGCTCAATTCCGGGTTGGTGACGGATCGAATCTTGACCACGGTTTTGGCCAACATATCCAACCCTCTCAGGGCCAAATATTCCATCGACATCGGAATGAGTAACTCTTTAGCCGCTGTCAGCGCTATTGATGGTCAACATTCCCAGGCTAGGGGGGCAATCGAACAAAATGAACTCGTAGTCAGCGATTATTTCCTCCAGGTTGCGTTTCAAAACCTGTTCGGCGGCGAGCAGTTGTTTGAGTTCCACCTCCGCCCCGGCCAGATCAATGTTTGACGGAGCCAGGTCAAATCCGTAACTGGTTTTCATCACAATGTCGGTGAAACCAATCGCATCATTCATCAACACGTTATAGACGGTTTTATTGAGCGAGTCGGTCGGAATTCCCAGGCTCACGGCACACCCCCCTTGAGGATCAAGATCAACCACTAAGGCCCGCTGGCTATGTTGGACCAGACCAGCCGCTATATTGAGGGTGGTGGTGGTTTTGGCCACGCCCCCTTTTTGATTAGCCACGGCAATGAGCCGGGTGCCAGGCGCGGCCCGTTTGACCCGATTATCAATCGCCTCTCTGGGGATCCGGTACTCACGGCCAATTTTGGAAGAGGGGAGTTTGCCGGACTTAATCCACCGAACGATGGTATTGGGGTGGACGTTAATCAACTGGGCGGCTTCTTCAGTGGATAGAAAACCTAAATCATTCATAGCTTATGGATGTTGGTGGTTGTATTTATCATAAGAAACTCTGCATTAAAGACCAACAGCCACTATAACCACCATAAAGGGTAGCTCATCTCTTTGTCAAGCCCCATTTATAGCCACTCAAGAGATAAAGCAAATGGATAATATGCTTTCCGTAGATGATCATGGGCGATTCTCAGATTTCATTTTAGGGGGGAGGACAGACATACAACCAAATCTGAGGTTCAGTAGGTCTTCTGGAAAATCACTTCCCAAGAATAATGCCCGCCACAGTAATAAGAATCATTGGCCCGTTTCCAATCACACTCGAGGTCATTCGCACAATATCCGGCCTGGATCATCTGGTCATTAGGGATCGTCGTCATAAATGAACTGAAGGGGAAACTGATTTCGCTGGTGTAAGGCTGACCGGTGGCCGCGTCCCGCTTGATGACCATCT
>DAOUMU010000547.1:0-13848 GCA_034409055.1 Anaerolineae bacterium | reverse complement strand
GCGTTTATCCTTACGCAACACGCAACACGCAACACGAGTCAATTCAAGTCATCCGCCCATTGCAAGGCGGCCAGTAGTTTATCTGCTGCCGCAGTTGGCTCTGCCTCCAGGATATCTTGATGTCTGGCAATCAGCTCGACCGCCAGCGGCTCGCACTGGGCCGCTTCTGCCCAGGCTGCCCCAATGGCCGGGTGTTGGGCGTGAATCACAAACGGACGTCGCCACCAACTCACGGAGCGAATGGGCGTTGATAGCCAGCGCAGGGCGGCCGGCCAGAAAGCCTCAAACAGGACGATAAGCACCCGGTGGATAATCGGCTGACCCATACTTTTACCGGCATCGTGCAACAGGGCCGCCTGCATTAAGGCGCGATGGTTGTAACCGGCTTGTTGCAGCGTACCGGCCACGGCCAGAGCGTGCCGCTGGTCGTTGGGGGGCATCCGAGCAAAGAGGTGCTGCTGAGCCGATGTTGACAAAACCGACGTAACCAGGGCTTGATCTACGGCGGTCAGCCCCCCTTTCACGCCGCCGGCCCATGCCGGCAGACTGGCTTTGACAGCGACGAAAAACTGGGAGGCTCGATATAGGGCCGGATGCGTTGTTTTTGGCGAAGCCATCGAACCAGGACCACTCATAGACTAAACAACAACCTGGTAACGGTGATGGCCGGTCCAAAGATTAACCAGCTAAAAATCGGTATCTGGCGGCTAAAGATAAACAGCACGATAAAAATTAAAAAGCTGAAGCGCTGGATTTTATCCAGTTGATAGGCCAGATGATAGGGCAAAAGCCCTCGCAGCACGGTAAAGCCATCCAGGGGGGCCAATGGGATCAGGTTAAAAAAGAACAGGGCCACATTAATAAAGGCAAACGTAAAAAATAAAGTCTCAAACCAGTCGGGCAAACCCACAACGGCCAGGGCCGGGCCGGCCCCCCGCCAAAATATGGCCATCAGGGTAGCCAGAACCAGGTTAGAGAGGGGGCCGGCAGCGGCCACAATCATCGCCCCGGTGCGGGGGTTGGTACGCAAAGCATTTGGATTAAAGCGAACCGGCTTGGCCCAGCCCAGAAAAGCAACCATGATCAGGATCGAGCCAATCAGGTCTAAATGGGCAAAAGGATTCAGAGTCAAGCGACCATCATACTTTGGAGTCGGATCACCCAATTGAAAAGCGGTCAAGGCATGGGCCAACTCGTGGATGGGAAAGGCGATCAACAAGATCAAAATTTTGGCCCCGTAATCATTCGGAAATCTGACGACAAGATACAAGGCTAAGGCAATGCCTATAAAAATAGCCAGGTAGCTTAACGGCGGCTCTTTCAAGCGCTCAAGCCAGTTGGAGCCGGGGGACGGAGGTGGTTCGTAATAATATTGTGCTCTCATAATAACATATCTCTTAAGAATGGTGCGGTCATTATAGCACGCCCCAGGCCGATTACGAAATTGAAGAACTATTAGACAAATCTACAAAACTGTAGTACAGTAATCGGCTTAAAATTTAACACAAGGAAAATCAGCATCAGATGATAAACCAAAATTCGATTTCGAGCTTCAATCAACTACATCCAGAAAAATGGACAACATTTAGCTACCGGATCAACTTACGGCTGGTCGGGATCATAATGATGATATTACTATCGACCTTCCTGACCCTGGCTCAGCCGAACAGGGCGAATTTGTCACCCATCGCCCCAGAGACACTGAGAGTCGACAACCTGGCCTTGGCCCCTTCTGACGACTCCCTGGCTGACGATGAAATGGGTGAAGCCTGGTTGACCCAGGTACAACGCAGCCTGGCTGCCCGGGAATATGAGGCCAGTATGACCGATCAAGGTCTACAAGCCCCCAACCGGGCCCACAATCTACGCACTTACTTTGAGCCAAGCGGCATTCGGGTGGTAGACCGGACGGCTCCCGCTAGCCCCTTGCTTTTAGAACTGCGCCTGGAGCAGTGGGGACGTAGGAGAGCCATGCAATCGGTGACAGCGGGTGAGGTCACCTGCCAGGGCACCCGGGTGACCATTGCCCGGCCTGGACTGGTGGAGTGGTATCTCAACAGCCCGGTAGGGTTGGAGCAGGGCTTTGAGGTGGCTGAACGACCGGCCGGCGCGGGTGACCTGGTCTTGAGCCTGGCGGTCGAGCACGCCCAGGCCCGGTTGGTGGGGAAACAGGTGATTTTGATCACCGAACCGGGCCGGCAACTCCAGTACGACAGCCTGAAGGTGATTGATGCTCTGGGACGACCTGTTCCGGCCCACCTGCAAGTACTCGACCCGGCCCACATTCAACTGGTAGTAACTGATCAGACCGCAGTCTACCCTCTGATCATTGATCCAATCCTGACCGCCACCCCCGATACGATTCTGGAAATCGATCAAAACGGTGCTTTCCTAGGCTGTAGTGTGGCCGGGGCCGGGGATGTGAATGGGGATGGCTATGCCGATGTCATTGTCGGGGCTTATTGGTATGACAATGGCCAGATGAATGAAGGTATGGTCTTTATCTATCACGGCTCGGCAAGTGGGATCAACCCCACCGCCGCCACCACTTTTGAAAGCAACCAGATAGAAGCCTATCTGGGCCTGAGCGTGGCCGGGGCCGGGGATGTGAATGGGGATGGCTATGCCGATGTCATTGTCGGGGCTCCTTATTATGATAATGGGCAGACCAATGAAGGAATGGCCTTTGTTCACCACGGTTCGGCGGCCGGGGTCAGTGCAACCGCTGCCACGATCTTCGAAGGCAACCGGGGGTGGGCTACTTTAGGCTATGTGGCCGGGGCCGGGGATGTGAACGGGGATGGTTATGCCGATGTCATTGTCGGGGCTCGAGGATATAGCAACGGTCAGTCAAGTGAAGGAGCGGCCTTTGTCTACCACGGCTCAACCAGTGGGGTCAACCCGACCGCTGTCACCACCATCGAAAGTAACCAGGCGTTTGCCTGGCTGGGCGGTAGTGTAGCCGGGGCCGGGGATGTGAATGGGGATGGCTATGCCGATGTCATTGTCGGGGCTCATCAATATGACAACGGTCAGATAGATGAAGGGGCAGCCTTTGTCTACCACGGCTCGGCGAGTGGGGTCAGTGCAACCGCTGCCACAACCCTCGAAAGCAACCAGGCAGTGGCCTGGTTGGGCGATAGTGTAGCCGGGGCCGGGGATGTGAATGGGGATGGCTATGCTGATGTGATTGTCGGGGCTTGGTCTTATGATAATGGAGAGGAGAATGAAGGGGCAGCCTTTGTCTACCACGGCTCGGCGAGTGGGGTCAGCCCTACTCCCGCTACCACTTTCGAAAGCGATCAAGCGTACGCCCGACTGGGTCATAGTGTAGCCGGGGTCGGAGATGTGAACGGGGATGGCTATGCCGATGTGATTGTCGGGGCTCCTTTGTATGACAATGGGTCGGTAGCTGAAGGAGTGGCCTTTGTTCACCACGGTTCGGCGGCCGGGGTCAGTCTTACTGCTGCCACGATCCTTGAAAGCAATCAGGCGAGTGCCTATCTGGGCTATAGTGTGGCCGGAGCGGGGGACGTAAATGACGATGGTTTTGCCGATGTGATTGTCGGGGCTCCTTATTATGAAAACGGTCAGACCGATGAAGGAGCGGCCTTTGTCTACCACGGCTCGGCGGTCGGGGTCAGTGCCACTGCTACTGCCACCCTCGAAAGCAACCAGGCGAATGCCCAATTTGGCTATAGTGTAGCCGGGGCGGGGGATGTGAATGGGGATGGCTACGCCGATGTTATTGTCGGAGCCTACTTGTATGACAATGGCCAGACCGATGAAGGGGCAGCCTTTGTCTACCATAGCTCGGCGGCTGGGATCAGCCCTGCTCCCGCTACCACCTTCGAAAGTAACCAGGCGAATGCCCAATTTGGCGATAGTGTGGCCGGGGCCGGGGATGTGAACGGCGATGGCTATGCCGATGTCATTGTCGGAGCTCATTTTTATGACAATGGACAAATAGATGAAGGGGCAGCCTTTGTCTATCACGGTTCAGCGAGTGGGGTCAATCCTGTCGCCGCTACCACCCTCGAAAACAACCAAGCGGATGCCCGGCTGGGCTATAGTGTAGCCGGGGCGGGAGATGTAAACGGGGATGGCTACGCCGATGTTATTGTCGGAGCTTATTTGTATGATAACGGACAGACGAATGAGGGAGTGGCTTTTGTCTATCCTGGCTCAGCCGGCGGGGTCAGCCCTACCGCTGCTACTACCGTCGAAAGTAATCAGGCATATGCCGGACTGGGTGCTGCTGTGGCCGGGGCGGGAGATGTGAACGGCGATGGTTATGCCGACGTCATTGTCGGAGCCTATTTGTATGACAATGGCCAGACGGATGAAGGAGCAGCCTTTGTTTACCACGGTTCGGCAAGTGGGGTTAATCCCACTACCGCTACCACCTTCGAATGCGATCAAGCGTATGCCCGACTGGGCCATAATGTAGCCGGGGCGGGGGATGTGAATGGGGATGGCTACGCCGATGTTATTGTTGGGGCTTATCGGTATGATAATGGACAAATAGATGAAGGAGCAGCCTTTATCTACCATGGCTCGGCCGCCGGGATTAGCTCTACCGTGGCTACTTTCCTCGAAAGCGACCAAGCATATGCCTCACTGAGCCGAAGTTTGGCCGGAGCCGGGGATGTGAACGGCGATGGCTATGCCGATATCATCGTTGGAGCTTGGACGTATGACAATGGACAAATAGATGAAGGGGCAGCCTTTATCTACTACGGCTCGGCGGGTGGAGTCAGTCCTGCTCCCACTACCCTCGAAAGTAACCAGGGGAATGCTCAACTGGGTACCAGTGTCGCTGGGGCCGGGGATGTAAATGGGGATGGCTTTGCCGATGTCATTGTTGGGGCTCCTTTGTATGACAAGGGACAGATAGATGAAGGGACAGCCTTTGTCTACTACGGCAACGGAGGCTCTGAGGGACGACCGGTCCTCAGCCGTCAGGCCCGTGGCGATGGCAGCGGCATATTAGTGCAACCTTGGGGTTTATCCCATCATCTCAGCCAATTTCAGGTGCAGATGACGGCCACCAGTCCCCCGGGTCGGCAGCGGGTCAAACTGCAGGTGCAGGCCTGTCCACCCGGCGTCCCTTTTGGTCATGCCTCCTGTATCGACCATACCTCGGCCACCTGGACCGATGTGACCGCTACCGCTGGAGGAGTCAGCCTAAATGAGACTCTCACCGGCTTGATGGATAATGCCCTTTACCGTTGGCGCGCACGGGTACTCTACGCCCCCTTCACTGTTACCCAGCCTGGTATCACCCCACCGCCCAGGCCAGTCCACGGTCCCTGGCGGCGCTTGCTGGGTCAGTCTCTGGAAGCCGATTTGCGAGTCGGGATACCGCCTCGACCTGATTTGGCCATTGCCAAAACGGTCACTCCTGCCATCGCCCAACCCGGCCAGACCATTACCTACACCCTGGCCTTCGCCAACGTGGGTAGCGACATAGCCACGGGCGTGGTCATCACCGACGAGGTGCCTATCACCCTGACCAACGTTACCAGCACCAGTACCGGTGCAACCCTCACCCCTCGAGGCGGAACGACCTATACCTGGGACGTTCAAGACCTGGCTCAGAACGAGAGCGGAACCATCACCATCACCGGCAAAGTCAGTTCGACTCTGAGCAGCGACACCATCTTTTTCAACACGGCCACCATCACTACCACCTCTTCTACCGATGCCAACTCCGCCAACAACATCACGCTGCCCGTGCCGGTGACGATCAACGTGCCAAAGCTAGGCTTTGACCGCACCACCTACAGCATAGCCGAGGCCGCCGGTACAGCGATCATTACCGTCACCCTCAACCCGGCAGCATTGGCCAACGCGACCGTTGATTACGCTACCAGTAACGGCAGTGCCCTGTCCGGTCCCTCTGGGGATTACCAGGCAGTCAACGGTACCTTGACCTTTATCCCCGGCACCACTGCCCTGACTTTCACTGTGCCGATCACCGACGATAATATCGCTGAACCAACTGAAGACCTCAACCTGACCCTCAGCAACCCCAGCGGGGCAGCTCTACTCACTGCCAGCGCTGTGTTGAGCATCGCCGACAACGACACGCCCGGTTTGAGTCTGATTCCGGCCAGCGGTTTGCACGTGACTGAGGGAGCCACTAAGACCTATCAGGTTTTGCTCAAGACCCGGCCCACTGCTTCCGTGACCGGCACGCTGGTTACGGACGGGCAGACCAACGTGGCGCCCAATCTATTGCTCTTTACCGCTCTCAATTGGAACCAGCCCCAAACTGTAACGGTGACGGCCATCGATGATGGGGTGACCGAAGGCGCCCACACCGGCACTATCACCCACACCTGCACCAGTACCGACCCAGCCTACGGCGGAATGGCCCCCCTGCCCTTCGTGGTCAACCTGTCCGACAGGCCGCTGCAACCTCGTAGTAGCACGGTCTACCTCCCCCTTGTTCTCAAAGGCATCAAAACTGCCCCGGATCTGGTGGTAGAGCGATTGATCG
This sequence comes from Anaerolineae bacterium, assembly GCA_034409055.1. Classification (GTDB taxonomy): domain Bacteria; phylum Chloroflexota; class Anaerolineae; order 4572-78; family J111; genus DAOUMU01. Next base: position 7,343 of record DAOUMU010000547.1, on the reverse strand, counting down.
CCACCAACAACACTGTAACAGTGATTATCAAAAACCAGGGTAATGGACCGGTAGTTGATGCCTTTTGGGTGGATGTTTATATCAAGCCCACCACTCCGCCGACCGGGGTTAACCAGCATTGGCATAATCTCGGCAGCCAGGGGTTGGTTTGGGGAATCAAGGGTGGTTCGGCCTTGCCGATAGCACCAGGCCAGGCTATCACTTTGACCATCAATGATGCTTACTACAAACCCGAATTCAGTCATTTTTCAACACCATTGGTGGCTCCAATTTACGCCCAGGTGGACTCGGTCAACCTCACGCCGGGCGTTACCTACGGAGGCGTATTGGAGGACCACGAAATGACCGGTGGGACTTATAACAATATCACCAGCACGTTCGTGATCCAGAGTCTGGCTGAGCCGGTGATGTCATCGACCAGCGGGACTGAGATGTTGTCAAGTGAGGGTTTGCCCCCAAGATACGCTGATTGAACGGTTGCAAAATTCAATCTTCATGTTATAATGTCTTTTAACGGCTGTGACGGGGAAAAGTAAGCAACTACCCCGGTTTCAGAGAAGCGCCGGTTGGTGCGAGGCGCTCGAAGGATTTGCTGAATTCCACTCCTGAGCTGGCGGCGATGAGTCGCTCCGGGTGCGCCCGTTATCGCGCAGTAGAGATTGCCAAGGCATACGTGGCAAAAATACGCCGACTGGTACATGGTTGTACGGAACAGTTGTTGCCTGAGAAGCGTACGTGTTGCGCGTGGTACGTAATGATGAAAGAAACGCGCAACACGGAACACGAGCTTACTTTGGCCTAACCATAACACGGGTCGGGCTTTTTTCCAATGCTTAGATAAGGCCTTGGCGAAAAAAGGTGGCACCGCGAGATAACCTCGCCCTTTTACGGGCGAGGTTTTTTGTTAAGTGGAGTTGGATAGTGGTTAGTTGGATGGTTGGTTAAAAATAGTTATCCCAACTAACCAACTAACCAACCAACTAACCAACAAAGGAGAAAAGCATGCTAGACCTAAATTTCATTCGAGAGAATCCAGACAAAGTAAAAGCGACGCTGGTTGATTTAAACATCGAAGCTCCCATTGACGAAATTTTAGCCCTGGACCGACAACGGCGAGACCTGTTGAAGGAGGTCGAAGCGTTGCGTCAGGAACGTAACGTCGGCAGTAAACGCATTGGCCAATTGATGCGGGAGGGTAAAAAGGAGGAGGCCGAGGCCCAAAAGCAACGTATGAGCCAGGTGGGCGACAAGATCAAGGCGCTTGACGAGCAGTTGCGCCAGGTTGAAGCCGAGCTGTATGACAAGCAACTGTACGTACCCAACATGCCTGGCCCGGACGTGCCTGTTGGCCCGGATGAGAGCCACAACGTCGAGGTTCGCCGCTGGGGTGAGCCTTCCCCGTTTGATTTTGAGCCCAAGTCCCACTGGGACCTGGGCGAGGCGCTGGGGATCATCGACTTTGAGCGGGGGGTTAAAATGAGCGGCACTCGTTTTTACCTATTCAAAGGAGCCGGGGCGGCCCTGCACCGGGCCTTGACCAACTGGTTCATTGATGTGGGGGTGAATGAGCACGGCTATACCGAAGTTTATCCGCCCTTTATGGTGCGGGAACAGGCCATGATTGGGGCGGCCCACCTGCCCAAGTTCCGGGATAATATGTATTACGACGCCGAAGAAGATTACTGGTTCATCGGCACGGCCGAGGTGCCGCTGACCAATGTTTTTGCCGACGAAATTTTAGAGGCCGATCAACTGCCTATCAAATACCTGAGCCACACGCCCTGCTTCCGCCGCGAGAAAATGAGCGCCGGACGGGACGTACGGGGCATCAAGCGGGTGCACCAATTTGAAAAAGTAGAGATGTATCACTATACGCTGCCCGAAGACAGTTACGACCACCTGGAGGAGATTGTGGCCAATGCCGAAGACCTGTGCCAACGACTAAACCTGCCTTACCGGGTGGTGAAGATGTGTACCGGTGACCTGGGTTTTGCCGCTGCCAAAAAGTATGACCTTGAAGCCTGGGTACCCGGCGCAGAGGGTCAGGGCGAATGGTTGGAAATCAGCAGTTGCAGCAACGTCGAAGCCTTTCAGTCCCGGCGAGCCAACATCCGTTTCCGCCGCGAGCGGGGGGCGAAGCCGGAATTTATCCATACCCTCAACGGCAGTGGCCTGCCCCCCGGCCGGATGATGATTGCCGTGATGGAAAATTACCAGCAAGCCGATGGCAGCATCATCGTGCCGGAGGTATTGCGGCCTTACATGGGCGGGCTGGAAGTGATACGGTAGCTGGTGGCAAGTGGCAGGTAGCAAAGTAGCAGGGTAGCAGAAATTTTGCTACATCAAGCCCATCTTCAGCATCCAGTATCACCCCGAGGCCTCGTCCGGTCTGCACGATGCGTTGGGGTTCTTTCAGCAGTTTATGCAGTTGATGGAGAAAAGAAGATAACTATGTTCCGATTTATTGTCTTAGGCTGGTTGGTTCTGCTCACCCTGGTGCTCGCCTTGGTCGTGGTTAACTTGCAACAGACTCAGATGACTGTAAAGACGGCCCTGACTCAAGCCGCCGATGATATGACCACGTTGGCCGATGAGCATATCCAATACACCGTCAAGATTAGCCAGACGGTGCCGGTCTCAACCAGCATTGTCGTCAATGAAGAAATTCGGGTGCCAGTCAGTTTGGCGGTTAGTCACACCATCGTCGTCGATGACGAAATCCCTTTTCAACAAGAAATTCTCGTACCGGTCAATCTTGAAATCGATGAAACGTTTCCCGTCGATACCACCGTTCCTTTCAAAGATGAAATCACCGTGCCGATTGACCAGGTGATTGCCATTGACAATAAATTTAGTGTGCCCATCCTGATTCCGGTGTACGGTGAGGCGGTCATCGACGTTCCGATTCGGGCTAACATCCCGGTGAAATTTGATGTGCAGGTGCCAATTGACAGACAGATCCCGGTTCAGACGGACATTCCAGTGCAGTTTCCTATCTCAAAAACGCTGGCGGTTGAAATCGATCGAACAGTACCCGTCAATATGGAAATCCCGGTCAACATCCCCATCGAAACAGAGGTCACCGTCCCCTTCAACCGGACCATCCCCCTCGCCGTCGAAGTGCCGATTGTCATAGATGTTCCGATTGACATCGCCATTAGTGAGACGCCCTTTGGTGATTACTTGCGTGAGTTGGGTCAGTCGCTGCGACAAATGGCTGCTGAGTAACCCTGATTATTTTTTTTCTTGAATAATCTGCGGTTGGTAGTGAAAGAATCAGGAGGTTCATTGTGAATCGATATGGTTTCAATTTTGAGACACTCTATCATTTAGAGCTAGAAACTCTTTACGAGGTCTGTAAGTTCATTCGTAGTAATGACTCGGTCATTGCCCGTGATTATGATGTCATTATTCGTGGTTGCATTATTCCCTTTTTGCGTGATGCCACAAAGGCCCCGGCAAGTACGAGTAAAGATGAAGTACTGAGACTAGCACTCATTGCTACTGCAAAAAAAGTCGGCGTGAATTTCGGAAATGTTATTCAGCAAAATACAAACAAGCAAGCAATATTAAGAGCCCTTTAAGTTGTATGTGTTATAATATCGGCGTAGAATAAGTCATCGACCCAGTAGGAGTAGAGATGTCAATTATCCAGCGAGAAGCACCACAATCAGCCATTGAAGGTGTTACCCAGGGACGTGAGGAGCTCGAAGCTCGCTATGTTCCTTACCTTGATGAGCGACTTAGCCTACGCCAGTTTGTAACTTATGTGCCAAACAAGAAAGCACCGATTCATCGTTGGTTTCAATATAAAGAGGGCTTCTCTCACCAGTTAGTGGAAATGTTCTTGAGGGAGTTTGGTGCAGACCCGGCCAAGCATCGCGTTTTTGATCCATTTGCCGGGTGCGGCACTACCTTGGTTGTCGCTCAGCAGATGGGATTTGGCGCATGGGGTATTGATATTCTCCCCGTTGCTGTCTTTGTTAGCCGAGTTAAACTGCGCCAAGCTGGCGAGTACAATTTACCCCAATTGAAGCGTGCCATTGAGCACTTGCAACAAGTACCATTTCGTCCCCCGACGCTTACAGCTCCCCAGGATGTTCGCATCATTCGCTTGGCTTATGATCCTGATATCCTAAAGCAAATCCTATTCTTCAAGGAGCAGATTCAACAGGTTGAGAATATAGCCATCCGAGAATTTCTATTGCTTGGCTTGATGGCTATCCTGGAAAAAGTGAGTTACACAAGCAAAGATGGTCAGTATTTGCGTTTGAAACGCGACAAGCAAATCCCTTCGGTTCAGGATGTAATAATCAGCCAATTAGAAATGATGTTTGGTGACCTTGTCGGACAAGAGCAGCAATTGGTATTACCTGGGTTAGCTCATATTCCCTCTGACGAATACTCTAAACAGAGCGTTTACGTCGCCAAAGCAGATACTCGTTTGTTTTGCGACTCTTATGATGATTATGCTGACATTATCATCACTTCCCCCCCTTATCTCAATCGTTATGACTACAGTCGTATCTACAGTCTTGAGTTATGTTTACAGTTTGTCAATCAATTTGAGGAACTGAAACAGGTACGCCACAGCCTCCTGCGTTCACATATCGAATCTCGTGAGGCTCCCACAGATGATGTCCACCATCCTGCATTGGTTGAAATATTAAACAACCTGGATGGACAAAAGCTAAATAACCCCCGCATACCCGTAATGATTAAGGGCTACTTTGAGGATATGAATCTGGCTTTGAAACAAATTACCCAAGTTTGTCGTCCAGGAGCAAAGGTAGCTCTTGTCGTGGCGAATGCACGCTTCCATGGCGAATTGATTCCGGTGGACTTGCTCCTATCTGACTTGGCCATAGAGGCAGGATTTGAAGTTGAACGCATCATCGTCACGCGTTACAAGGGTAACTCCAGTCAACAAATGGGACGCTTTGGCCGGGTCGCTGTGCGTGAAAGCATCGCCATTTGGACGCGCAAATAAAACAGGGGGGAATCTTGTATGGTTCGACACCGTCGTAAGCAGAGACGAATTACTGAAGAACAAACAAGTTACTTGGTCAATCCTGAACCACCGCTTTCTTCTTTTGCCAGTACACCGGATGAAATTCAGCGGGCTGTTGAACGCAATTCTATCAAGCGTGGTGTATTCATCATCAAGAATTTAATGGCATTGAACTTTGAGAGGTTGCTGCAGAAAGTTGAGCAGATTGCCAAGCAATATGATAAGGAGCAGTGGTACGAATCAGTGACACAACTCTGGATCGATGTGGATGCCCTACATGCGCTTGATAACGCTAACCCACCGGTCCCCTATCCTTACTATTTTTGCACCCCAGACATCTTGAGAGAACATCCTGAGTTAATTATGTACTATCGCAACGTAGCGATGGTCTCTCAGAAAGTAATGAATGATATGGGGTTGAATACCACGAGTTATGAAACTGGGCTTGCTCCTCCAGTAGACATTGCTCAAGACCTTACCCATCATTTCAATGAAATCGTCAGTGCACTGGTCAAAGCTGGGCAGATAACACCGCAACGTCACCTGGAAATGGCTTTTGCTAATTTGGGAGACAGTTTTGGCGGTTCGTGGCGCAACGAAGTTGGCCGGTTAACTTACGTTGAGGTTATCACCCCGTTGGTTTTATATCTCTATCAACAGGGCCACTTGGCCAGTATTGTTTACACTTGCAAGGGCAGAATCGTCCAAGATGATGATGAACAAGTTAACTCCCGTCGGGTTCACGAACTGGTCGTTACCGAGTCGTTTGATTTAGCAGCCGAATTGAGGCGTTTGGAAGAGGAACGTCTGGTTTATCGTGAATTGCGGTTGCAGAATGGTAATCGCTTGCTTCTCAATCGACAAATTACCTGGCGAGATGCTGAGGGTAAATCATACCGAATTGGCCCTGACCTGTTCTCATCGAACAAAGAAGAAGATATGTTGTGGGGTGGTGAACTAAAGGGTGGGGCAGATCCAGCCGGTTCAGATGAACACTGGAAAACAGCCACCCGCGCTTTTGACCGTATTCTACTCGCTTGTGAAAGCACTGGTCGCCCCAAGCCACCGCTTTCTTTTATTGCGACAATTTTGGTCGAGCGAGTTGCTCGAGAAGCCGAGGAATGGATAACGCAAGGCAAGCTCAAATCTGTTTATAATTTGACCCAGATCGCCGATGATCCACAAAAGCAGCAGAAATTCTTGGCTGACTTGACAGGTTTTTTGGGGTGTACAAGTCAGGTTTCCTCTTAACTTCCCTACGCTGCAAGTTAAAATTCATAACAACTGGTGACAACTTTGCCTAAACGAACCGATATTAACAGTATCCTCATCCTTGGCGAAGGTCAGTGAGGGTCCTCCCATATTTTAGACCTGATGCAGGCCGGGGAAGTGTCGCTTATTATCAACACACCACTCGACCCCACCTCTTTCTTCGATGGGCGACACATTTGATAGGGTATGGCTGAGTAGTTACATTTCCCTAACTCTTGGCTCCTACGTACCGGTACTGGCAGAACGTTTTCGTTGGTAGTGCCGGCGGGCCTTAGCCCGATTGCCACAACCTTTCATATCACACCACTTGCGGCTGCGGTTGCGGCTCGTATCCAGGAACAGCCAGCCGCAGCCCCGATCGTCGGCACATTCTTTGACCCACTCCAGTTCCTCAGCAATTAGCAGTTCTGCCGCTGATTGGGCCACCGGCCAGAGCATCTGATCGAGGGCACCCTGGTCACCCGTCCATCGCCAGACAAAACCAGTCCTGGTTTGAATAATTTGCAATCGACTTAACCCCGCTGATAGCCAGGCGTTCAATACAGAGAGAGTGGCTGCCTCCACTGGACGCCCCCCAGCGACGGCTGAAAAAATTCGGTAAATTGCTTCCCGCAGGTCGATGGCTCGTTCAAGAACCTCGCTCGTGTCTGCCGGACGGAGCGTCGCCTCTTGATAGAGGTGTTGCGCCTCGTCTTTGGTCAAGATACCCACTTGCTCTGCCCAGGCCACCAAGTCGGCGTAACTGTTCAGCCTCTCTTCCGGGTGACCGCTCGCATGCCAATCAGCGGTGTTAGCGAAATCCAGGCATAACCGCCCCTCTATTAGATTGAGAGCCTCACCATAAAAGTCGGTTTCAATCATACATACATTTCTCCATAGACTTTCTATCTATTATACCTCCAGTTCATGTGAAACACACTCTATTGATTTTTGGTAACTACCTACCATGTCATTCTGAACGAGCGCAGCGAGTGAAGAATCTCCTATTTCGCCTTGAATTTGTCTTCGTTGCCGGAGATTCCTCGTCGCTGCGCTCCTCGGAATGACATGAGGGTAGGCA
>DAOUMU010000546.1:0-1992 GCA_034409055.1 Anaerolineae bacterium | reverse complement strand
TTCCGTGGAATCGCTCAGAGGGGATCGACAGATCCCCGACATATCGTGGCATAGCCATTTTCTGCCACAAGATGTAGGCCCGGATTTGTCAATCCGGGCCGAGCGCCACGGAAAATCCCAAAGAGCCATAGGTTCGTAAACCCGGCCCGATTCTATTATATCATGGATTCGGTCGAATTTGTCGCTGAATTTGAAATGAATGAGATAAAACTCCTATCTTGGTAGCCTAAATTCTGAGGCTTGAGACATACCTGCGTGCAGCTACCGGCCAAACCTGGCTTTTTCTCGGCCAAATTCTGGATTAGAGTCAGACTCAGTAGATCCAATTTTCAAGCTCGGAGCGGACCAGTGCGAAGCCTCCCCGTGGGACAGTCCGCGTTTTGGCCGCTGGACTGTAGTCCAGCTAGAGCAAATTTGGATGTACTGAGACTCGAGGGATTTCTCGCTCTCGTTGCTCGCTCGAAATGACATGGGAGATGCCTATAATTCAGTTACCATCGCGTTCCGGAAACGATAAAATTACTTCACGCAACACGCAACACGCTTCATATGACCGGCTTTGCTTGAATGGCATATCGGGGTTAATATAAAAATTGATAATCTGACTCTAAATGGATACGGAGGGTAAAGCAAAGGCTTTGCAGAAAACCAAGTCTATGGCTAAAGTGCGGCAACTGATCAAATTCATCCTCTTTAATCTGCTCGTCGTGATGGTGGTCTTTATCCTGTGTGAGGGATTGGCCAGCATCACTTTCTTCATCCAGGAGTTACGCGAAACAAAGCCCGTTGCCGAAAGGTTGCATACCAGGTACGACCCCGAGTTAGGCTGGGTTAATATTCCAAATACTGACATTGAAGATATGTATGGTCCCGGCCTCCATATGAGAATCAATTCGCAGGGCTTCCGTAATGATAAAGATTTCAGCGTGGAGATACCCGCCGGTAAAGTGCGCTTCATTTGCTCCGGCGACTCGTTTACCTTTGGCTTTGGGGTAAGCAACGATCAGACCTGGTGTCACGTTCTGTCCACCCTTGACCAGCGGCTGGAGACTGTCAACATGGCCCAGGGCGGCTACGGCATTGACCAGGCCTATCTATGGTACAAACGTGATGGAGACAAGCTGGCCCACAACGTGCAACTGTTTGCTTTTATCACGACCGATTTTGACCGGATGCAGCGTGACAAGTTTTTGGGTTACGGGAAACCGGTGCTGAAAGTGGAGGATGGCGAACTGGTTGTTGATAATGTGCCTGTATCCAGACGGGCTTTTTTCGTGCCCTGGGCGACCCAACATCAAAATGCAATTAATGAATTGAGATCCGTCCAGTTCTTGAAGGAGACGTTTTTTCAGGGCAGCGCTGCGTCGCCCAAACCGGAGCTTGATGAGCCGACGATTATCACCCTGTCCTGGCATGTCCTGAAGGAGTTGCAACAGATTAATCAGGCCCGAGGCAGCAAGTTAGTGCTGGTCTATTTACCCACCCAGGCCGATTATAAGGGCGACGACTCAGCCATCAAAACCGATACCAGGCGGCGGTATGTCCGGCAAGCCGCCGCCGAAGCGGGCCTGTTGTTCATTGACCTGGTGGACGAGTTCAGACAGTTGTCCCGCGACGAGATGAACGCCCTGTTCATTCCCAACGGGGCCATTGACTTTCCGGGGGCGGCCGGACATTACTCGGCCAAAGGTAATGAATACATCGCCCATAGGCTTTACCAGGAACTGTTAGCCCAACCGGAAATTTCAAATATGCTGGAACAGAAGGCAGAAGTTATTTCTCGGTCCCCATAATCTGATAGGGATTTTACTTTTTTGATGGTTGTGAAACCGTTCGGAAACTCGACACAGTTATATTCAAGTGACGTAACTACCTACCATGTCATTCTGAACGAGCGCAGCGAGTGAAGAATCTCCTATTTCGCCTTGAATTTGTCTTCGTTGCCGGAGATTCCTCGTCGCTGCGCTCCTCGGAATGACATGAGGGTAGGCA
>DAOUMU010000545.1:0-4705 GCA_034409055.1 Anaerolineae bacterium | reverse complement strand
AATCATCCCAAAACTTTCGGTGACGTGAAGCGTAAAACGTGAAACGTGAGGGTTTATGGCGTAAAAACATCACGTTTCACGCTTCACGTTTCACGGAGTTGGGACAATTATTTTTTCGGAACTGCCTAACTGGCCGTTGACGATGGTTTGGAGAATCAGGACGAAGCCAGGGCAGTTGGGCGACTCGTAGGTGTCTATTCGCAGCCGGTAGGTGGTCAGGCCGGGGAGTTGGGCGGCCAGCCGGTATCATCTCAATAATTCGGGGTGGGTCGGGGCGAGGCAACTCGGAGAGCAGGTTGTTTGCTCCGAGACCTTCAATCCGAGTTGCCTCGCCCCTACTTTTTGAGAAGATAGCCAGCCGCAGGTCATAACCCGTTTCGGTTTGGTCACTGGGACCGACGCCCAGGTTGTCGGGGGACAGGGTGGTTTCTTATGACCAGAGGCTATCCACTTAAACGAGACAATAAGGGAATATAAGCCAGCCGGTTAGCGGATAGGGAACGGCGACCGCAGGAAGTGCGGATACTTTTTGTCGGTAACGGTCATTATCCGCTAATCCGCTAAACATCCGTTGACCAATTGGCTTACTTCCCCTCCCAATCCTGGGATCAACGCAATGGCACGGTTGAATGGCCGTAACTATCAGTGTCTCACCTTAAGTGGGTACCCTGACCAGACATATGGGGGAATGTTGGGATAACAACGGATCCAAGGATTAAACGGATAAAATCTGGCGAAAAAATCTGGTTCATCCTCTGAATCCGCTGTTATATTGGTTACCCATACCAAAATATGGCGGCCCACAGGTCCAGGGTGGAGGTGATTACATCCTCCGGGTCAGGGCAGGTCCGGACGACCTCGTTGAAATTGCAGAAAAACTGCATCTCTCGGATCTGCAATTCAGACTCAGTAGATCCAATTTTCAAACTCGGAGCGGACCACAGTCCGCGTTTTGGCCGCTGGACTGTGGTCCAGCTAGAGCAAATTTGGATATACTGAGACTGCACAAGCGTCAACGTTGAAGCAGGAACTGATGGCCCTCAAATCCGAGGGCTTATCCGTATCATATTGGCTTATGAATGAATTACTCAACGATTTACCGGCGAATGATCCCAGGTGAAGAGACTGAGGTCTGTGATCTGGTCTCGCGTGTGTTCAATGAATTTGTTGCCCCCGGATACGCGCAAGAGGGTATTCAGGAGTTTTTTAAGTACGTGAAACCAGAGTCGCTTTTGACCCGCTTTCAGGCCAATCATATCTTTCTCGTTGCTGTCGTGGGAGATAAGATCGTGGGGGTGATCGAGATTAGAGACTATGACCATGTCTCTTTGCTGTTTGTCGATCCGCAGTTTCAACGGAGAGGAATTGCCAGGGAACTCCTGCGCCGGTCGCTGGCCACCTGCCATCGTCATAAACCGGACCTGGCGGAGATGACCGTTAACTCATCCCCTTACGCGGTACCGATCTATGAGAAGCTCGGTTTTCGGCAAACTGAGCCGGAGCAGGTAAAGAACGGGATCCGCTTTATCCCGATGGTGCTAAAATTGTAGTAACGACTTCAGTCGTTCCAGGCGTTAATAACGACTAAGAATTTGTAAAAAAATAAGTTCGACATTTTCCCAGTCATATACCGTATGAAATGTCGAAGTTATTTTTTAACAGCTCCTAAAGGGAGTTCCGAAATTTAAATCATCCCAAAACTTTCGACGGCGTGAAGCGTAAAACGTGAAACGTGAGGGTTTATGGCGTAAAAACATCACGTTTCACGCTTCACGTCACTTGCCCTGTGGGCCTGCCCTGCGGGTTCACGGAGTTGGGACAATTACCCGTACTACCCACAGGGCACAGGCGGGCACAGGTATTTTTTCGGAACTGCCTTAAAGTCGTCACTACGAGTAAAAAATCAATGTGTGATTACGCCACGATTCTGGTATCCTATCAACAATGTCTTGAATTCGGAGATGTCAGATGAAAAGCAAACTGATAGGATACACTTTTATAGTGTTTGTTTTGCTCATTTGGGACACCTTGTTCGGCCCAGAGACAAGCTCTGGTCAGTGAGTCGTAACCCAACCAAATGAGGCGTGTGCTTGACAAGCCCACGCAGGTGTGATATTATCCAAATGGTCCGGACCACCGAACCTCTGTTGACAATGTTCTACCCTATTACTGAATGAAAAGACAATGAGCGACCGAGTGACAATTGGGTTAGACGAAGTGACTGCTGTGCATACTAGCTCCACCACCCTCTACCACAGCCTGGGGCATATCATACGCAGTAAGATTCAAAGCGGTGAGTGGACTGTTGGGCAACAAATCCCCTCCGAGCGTGAGATGGTAAATATCTTCAATGTTAGCCGAGCGACTGTGCGCCAGGGCATTGAGAACCTGGTCAAAGAGGGTATCCTATACCGGGCCCAGGGTAAAGGAACGTTCGTGGCCCCGCCAAAGATCGAGCGAGGGGTGCTTCGATTGCTGGAATTTTCGGACGTCATCAAGCGAAATGGGTTGAAACCCGGTGTACAACTGCTTGGCAAAGAGTACATTGAGCCCCCGTTGAACATTCAAAAGCTGCTGGCCCTGTCCGGCTCAGAACCGGTGGTCTGGTTGCAGCGCTTGTTGCTGGTCAATAAGGTGCCTATGCTGATCGAGACCTCCTACTTTTCCGCAGCACGTTTTCCCGATTTGCTTGAAACCTACGATGGGATAGAAGAACCGTACAAATTTGTCTACAGGCACTACGGCATCAGGGTTGTTAAAGCAAGAGAGACGCTCGAACCGGTGATCCTGGAAGACACGGAGGCCAATCTCCTGGGTGTCGAGGGTGGTTTTCCCGCCCTTTGGGTGGAGCACATTGCCTTTGATGCCACTAATAATCCTGTCGCATTTCTCACAAGCCTCTTGCGCGGCGACCGTTGTCGCTTTTACACCGACCTCGCCTTTGATTAACGATTATTGACTCGATCAAGCACCAAGCATGTGTCCAAGATTTGACAGCCGGAGCCGTGAAACAGGGACCGGACTGTTTGTTTATATCCACTTTAACTAAAAAACAAGGAGTTATCACGAGTGTTGACACACCACCAATGATGAAAATATCCGTACCGTAGGGCAAACTTAAGTTTGTCCTACAAGGTCTATTTACAGAGGAGGGAAAAAATCATGACCAAAGTCGGATTCGTCGTTTATGGAGTTCACAAGGACGGCCTGCTCGACCCCCTGGGTATGCCTTTTATTGATGACAGGCTGATCGAGAAGGCCAAGGAGGCCCTGCGGCAGGCAGGGGTGGAACTGGTTGAACATGATCTCGTCATTGCTTCCAAACAGGAAGCGAAGGAGTGCTTTTCAAAATTTAAAAAGATGGACGACATTGATGCCTTGATCCTGTTTTCAGGAACATGGGTCTGGGCAGCTCATTTAATTGCTCCTCTACGTGATTTCTCATTCACGGGAAAAGGCATCGTGATCTGGGCCAACCCTGGTTCGCAAGGCTGGAGACCTGTCGGAGGCCTGGTCATGCACGGCGCTCTCAAAGAGGTCGGTATCAAGCACCGTTTCGTGTACGGTGGTTACGACGATCCCAGGGAGATCGGCCGCATTATTTCGTACTGCCGGGCCAGCCATGAGAAGAACAAGCTGAACATGAGCACTGTCGGCGCGTTTGGCGGGCGCGGTATGGGTCAGACGTGCGGAGTGGCCGACCCTTCCCAGTGGATGAAGGTTTTCGGCGTGGACATTGACACCCGCGACACCACAGAGCTGATCGAAACAGCCAGGCAGATTTCCCCGGAAAAAATCGAGCAGACCAGGTATGAGATCCAGCCGCTTTTCTCGGTCTCTATACCCGACAATGAGATGGCCGAACAATCCATCAGGCTGTACCTGGCGGTCAAGAAAATCGTCGAGAAAGAGGAGTGGGATTTCTATACAATCCAGTCCTTCCCCGGCCTGGGTGACGATTACAGCGCCACCTGCCTCGCCCAGAGCATGATGCTGGAGCACGGCATTGGAACCTCCACCCTCAGCGACTTCAATACGGCTATGACGGTCAAACTGCTGACCGATCTAAGCGAGGAGCGGGTCTATTACGGCGACTTGCAGCACATCGACAGATCAAACAACGAGATCAAGATCATCGGCGATGGGACTTGTCCGCCTTCTCTGGCGGGTGAGGTTGGACCGGCAAGCTTTGCCGAACACGGCATCCCAACCGAAGGTGAGGCAGGTGGCCTGTCCGTGGAGCTGGTTTGCAAGGCGGGTGAAGGCGTATTGGCCCGCCTGGGCCGCGACAATGGTGAGTTCGAAATGGTTATCGCCAGGTGCTCCATTTTCGAACCGTCCGCCGAGCAACTGGAAAAACGCCGCCAGGAATGCGGTATTCCGTTCTGGCCTCACGCTTTTGTTACGGCTCACTGCGATCTTGATAAGCTGATTGAGGCCTGGGGCAACGAGTACGCGGTGCTCGGTTACGGAGATCACCTGTACGACGACTTGTTGGCTTTCTGCGAGTTGATGGGTATCAAGACTATCGCGCTATGATGCTGCTTACAGCAGGCGGGGGGAAGACAATGAATTCGCGTAACTACCTACCATGTCATTCTGAACGAGCGCAGCGAGTGAAGAATCTCCCATTTCGCCTTGAATTTGTCTTCGTTGCCGGAGATTCCTCGTCGCTGCGCTCCTCGGAATGACATGAGGGTAGGCA
>DAOUMU010000544.1:0-19693 GCA_034409055.1 Anaerolineae bacterium | reverse complement strand
AATAATCCCAAAACTTTCGGCGGCGTGAAGCGTAAAACGTGAAACGTGAGGGTTTATGGCGTAAACACATCACGTTTCACGCTTCACGTTTCACGGAGTTGGGACAATTATTTTTTCGGAACTGCCTTAGCAAATCCGTCACTTTTTGGCGGATCAGCGGGAAAAGCTGCTGCTGTTCCATCACCCCGCCCCCCATAATAATACGCTTGGGCGAAAGCGTGCAAATGAAATTGACCAACCCCATTGCCAGGTAATGAGCTTCCATCTCCCAGGCCGGATGATCGGGGGGCAAGGTTTCTGCCGGTTGGCCCCACCGTTTTTCTAGAGCCGGTCCGGCGGCCATCCCTTCCAGGCAATCCCCGTGAAAGGGACAGTTACCGCCAAAGTCATCATCAGGATGGCGGGGCAGCCGGGTGTGTCCCATCTCCGGGTGAATCAGGCCGTGCATCATGTGGCCATCTATCAGGCCGCCGCCGCCCAAACCGGTGCCGATGGTCAGGTAGATGAAGGTATCCAGCCCCTGCGCCGCACCCCACACAGACTCGCCCAGGGCGGCGCCGTTGACATCGGTATCGAAGCCAACCGGCACGGCCAGCGCCTCCCGGATCGGCCCGACGAGGTCGGTCTGGGTCCAATTGGGCTTGGGGGTGGAGGTGATATAGCCAAAGTTGGGTGATTTTGGATCGGGAGCGGCCGGGCCAAAGGTGGCAATACCAATGGCTGCCAGCGGTTCTTGCCGGGCCTGTTCTTTTAAATAGTCAATCGTGCGGCCAATTGTCTCTGCCGGGGTGGTGGTGGGAAAACGAACTTCCTTCCGCAGATCATCCGGCCCGGTGCCAACCGCACAGACAAATTTGGTGCCACCGGCTTCAATTCCTGCAAATAGTGGCATCTGTCCCTCCTTGAAAAACGGGTACATCAAAACGCAAATTGAACTTTCATCCGGTGCGGGTCTTCCTGGGCCAGCCGTAACCCCTCCTGAAAATCCTTGATGGGCAACTGGTGCGACACCAGCGGCCGCAGGTTAATTTTGCCGCTGCGGATCATCATAATGCTCTCGTGAAAGGTGCGGTTAACGGCAAAACTGCCAATGATGGACAGGTCTTTCCGAAACACCTCATAAGGGCTGAACTGAACCGTGGCTTTGTCAGGGGCGACGCCAAAAATCCATATTTTCCCTCTGGGGCGGGCATAGTCTGGGGCTTGTTGGATGACCGCCGGAACCCCCGTGGCGTCTACCACCACGTCGTACCCCTGGGGGGCAAAGGCTTTGGCGTTTTTGGGAAGGTCATCGGCCAGCACGGCGTGGGCTACGCCCAATTCTTCCATAACTGCCAGCCGCCAGGGAACCATATCAGTAATATCCACCTGGGAGGCCCCGGCCGCCGAGACAGCCTGCGCTAACAAGGCCCCCATCGGCCCGGCTCCGAATATCAACACCCGATCACCGGCCTGTATTTGCACCCGCTTTAAGCCCCAGGCCACACACGCCAACGGCTCGATGAGGGCGGCGTCGCTGTAGGACATATCGCCAATGGGGAAAGTGACGGCCTCCGGCGCGGAAACATACTCGGCAAAAGCGCCATCCCGCGTTACACCGATGGCCGCCAGATTGTGGCATTGGTTTGGCTCGTTGCGTTGGCAACTCTCACAGCGATTGCAGGGGATGTTGGGGTCGGCGGTCACGCGGTCGCCCGGCTTAAAGCGGGTCACATTAGCGCCCACCGCCGCCACTTCGCCGCTAAACTCGTGTCCCGGCACCATGGGGAAACGGGCAAAGGCATATTCCCCTTTTAAAATGTGGATGTCTGTGCCACAAATGCCCGCCGCCTTCACCTCAATCAGTACATCATCCGGCCCGATCTGCGGCTGTGGTAACTCAACGACTTCTGTTTTAAACGGTTCAACAATTCTAGCAGCTTGCATAAAGATTGCCTCCTTTGGTTTGAGTAATTTAGGACTTACGCAGTTGAGCCTCAAAACGCCCCTTCGACACTTGCGCCTGCGCGCAATGCAGGTGTACGCCCTTGCGAACTACTCAGGATGCGAACTGCGTAACTCCTATAATTATTTAACCGCGCCCATCGTCAGGCCGGTAACCAGCCTTTTCTGGGCCACCCAGCCGGCAATGAGCACCGGCAGGACCGTGGCCGTTGCCGCCGCCGACATTTTGGCCCAAAACAGCCCTTCGGCGGTTTTGAACGTTGAGATATAAACCGATAGCGGCGCGGCGTTACGAACGGTTAGGTTAAAGGCAAAGAAAAATTCGTTCCAGGCAAAGATGAAGCATAGCAGGGTGGTAGCCGCCAGGCCCGGCACAATCAGCGGCAGGATGAGATAACGCATTTCTTGCCAGAGAGTCACCCCGTCCAGACGGCCTGCTTCGATGATTTCGTAGGGAATATCCAGCATAAATGAACGAACCATCCAGACGACCAGCGGGACATTCATGCCGGCATAAATGATAATCAATCCCAGATGCGTGTCGAGCAGTTTTAGATTCTTAAAAATCACAAAGAGCGGCACAATAACGCCGACCGCCGGCAGCATCCGGGTTGACATCATCCACAGCATCGCCCCATCGGTGCGCTTGGTAGGGTAGAAGGACATGGCGTAAGCCGCCGGGATACCGGCGATTAGCGCCAGCAGGGTGGAAATGCCGGTAATAATCAGGGAGTTGGTTAGAAATTCAAAGTAGGGCGACTCAAACAGGGCGATATGCCAATTCTCCAGAGTCGGCGTAAAGATAAGCTGGGGCGGGATGGCAAAGGCAATTTGCTCTGTTTTGAATGAGGTCATAAACATCCACAAAATGGGAAAGAATATGGCAAAAGCCACAAACAGAGTCAGGGCGTTGAGCAAGTAAATGTTAATTTTCTTGGTTGTCATGCGGCCACCTCGCTTCTTTCCTGCCGTATAATTCTAATAAACAACATCACCACAATATTGGCCAAAACCACGGCCAACACCCCCAGCGCGCTGGCGGCGCTTACGTTCCACCGCAAAAATGCCTCTTTGAATATTTCAAAGGGCAAGTTGGTGGTCGCAATCCCCGGCCCCCCGGAGGTTATCACAAAGATCTGCCCAAAGATATTCAGGATAAAGATAATCTCCAGGAGCAGGGCAATTTCAATGAACCGTTTGAGATGAGGCAAAACAATGTAACGAAACAGATTTATCCCGCCGGCGCCGTCAATACGGGCCGCTTCCAGAATGGAGCCGGGCAAAGATTGCAACCCGGCCAGCAAAATAAGCATCACAAAAGGAATCCACTGCCACGATACAACCACAATGATGGAAGCCATCGGGTATTGGGCCAGCCAATCGACAGTTGGCAGACCAACTAAGCCAAACACGTAATTCTGTAGACCAAAGACCGGGTTTAAAAGCACATTTTTCCACAGGACGGAGGTGACCACGGGCATCATCAAAAATGGTGAAATAAGCAGGGTTCGCGCCAGGCCACGGCCGGGAAAAGGCCGGTTGAGCAGCAGGGCAAAGAGCATCCCAAAGACAAACGTAGTAACCACCACGCTTAACGTTAGAGAAACTGTTTGCCCCAGGATCTGGTAAAAGTCTGCGTCTTGAAACGGGCGGATGTAGTTTCTAAACCAAACCCCGCGAACATTACCGGGTCTTAACAAGTTCCAGTTAAGAAAACTGTAGTAAATCGTCAGGACAAACGGGATTTGAGTCATAATAACCAGAAAAACTATGGTAGGGGCCGACAGATGTGTCCGGGGATGAGCCTTTTTTTGGGGTCTGGTTTCTTGCGTTGAAACAGCTTGTTCACTAGCTATAGTCATAATAGCACCTTCTTTCTTTGCCGACTTTGTAGCCAATTTGAGAGGACAGGCAGGGGTTCAAAGAAACCCCTGCCTGTTAAAACTTGAGGGTTACCGGTAGCCGGCGTCTTCCATTACTTCTAAAGTTGCCGCCTGGGCGCTCTCCAGTGCTTCTTCAACGGTGATGTTACCGGCCAGGGCATCGGCGATGTATTGGGCTACATCAGTACCAATTCCCTGGAATTCGGGAATGCCCACAAACTGGACACCGGTGTAGGGCACCGGGTCGCGGGTGGAGTCGGTGGGATCGGCGTTGAGCATCGATTGCAGAACCAGCGGGGCAAAGGGTGCTGCGTCCTGGTATTCTTGCCGTTCGTAGGTGGAGATACGGGTTCCGGGCGGTACCGAGGCCCAGCCATTTTTGCTGGCAACCAGTTCGATGTAATCTTTGCTGGTGGCCCAGGTGATGAATTGCAGGGCTTCCGCTTTGTGTTCGCTGGTGGTGGGGATGGCCAAGGACCAGGTCCACAGCCAGGCATTACCCTTGGGCACAGGCCCAACCGGAGCCAGGGCGTAGGAGATGTCATCGGCCGCATCGGAGCTGGCCAGGAAACCGGCCGCCACGGTGGCGTCCACCCACATGGCGGCCTGGCTCTGGGACATCAGGGTCAAGGCTTCGGTGAAGCCAATGCCGGTGGCGCCGGGTGCGCCACAGTCCTGAACCAGACTGACGTAAAAGTTAACGGCTTCGTTCCATTCGGGTGAAGTCAACTGAGGCATCCACTCTTCATCAAACCAGCGTCCGCCGTAGGTGTTGACCACGGTGGTCAGCGGGGCCATAACTTCGCCCCAGCCCGGCAAACCACGCAGGACAATGCCGTACTGCCCTTCGTCCGGTTTGTGGAGTTGGCAGGCGAACTCGCGGATCTGTTCCCAGGTGGGTTGTTCAGGCATGGTCAGGCCCGCTTCATCGAACATCGCTTTGTTGTAGAAGGTGAAGCTGGATTCGCCGTAGAAAGGCAGGGCGTACTGTTCGCCATTGGATGTCAAGGCTGATTTGATCGCTGGCAGCAGGTCGTCAAAATCGTAGTCTGGCTGCACGTTGTCGGGATAGGTGCTGACCAGGCCGTCAATTGACTCGATCCAGGCGTTGTCACCCCACATCGGCGCTTCGTAAGCGCCCACCGTCACCACGTCAAACGAAGCAGCTCCGGTAGCCACATCCGTGGTCACTCTGGCCCGCAGTTCGTTTTCCGGCAGCACGACCCATTCCAGCTTGATGCCCGGATAGGCTTTTTCAAACTCGCTGGTCAGGCTTTCCATCACCTGCATATCCGGGTTGTTCACCGTCGCTATCGTCAGGGTGGCTTCTTCCCCGGCTGCCGCCGGTTCTTCTGCCATGGCTTCTTCCTCGGCCGCAGGTTCTTCTGCTGCTGCCGGTTCTTCTGCCGCCGGTTCTTCGGCACTAGGCGCGGAGGGTTGCGAGCAGGCCGCCAAGGCGAGGGCAAAAATCACCATAATTAGAAAATTCGATATATTTTTCTTCATTATATTCTTCTTCTCCATTGATAGATGTTGACTGATAATCAACTTCGGTGTTAAAATAACTTTGGTGCAAGAGATTGATCGCTAGCACGGTATCTCTTGTCTCCACCTGAGAACACAGGCCTTTGGTCTGTGTTCTTTTTTGTTTACCACAATGTTGTCGGATTTATAAGAATTTTCTTACTTGCCACCCCCTTTCGCTGATACCGGCAAGATTCAAACAAATTAGTCAGCATCTTGTTGCTACGTGCTGGCCACTTGCATGGTGCGAGAGGCCACTCTTATATGTTGCCTACTCTAATAGTACAATGTCGGAGTGTATTTGACTATCGGCAAAATACTCGTTTTTGCAGAAAAAGGACCCTAATTTCGATTCGACCGGAGTCTAGGGGGGAATTAACTGACCAGTCTCACCCAGCCTCACTTCGACGTTGGTTTACAATCCCTGGATGATGTGCTGGTTGAACAGGCCAAAGGCATCCCCGGCCACACTGATCGTGGAGCTCGTCCGTAAGTCAAAGCCGCAGTGTCCGCACCGACCCCCAACAACATCCCCAATCTTGAGTTTATTCCCACATATGGGGCAGCTTTTGACCAACAGACAGCGATGGGTCAAACATATCGGACCTGGGGGAGCCAGGCCAATCGATGATATGGGGCCTCTCTCAGGCAGTGGGGACAGAACTGGGCATTGGTCTCCGGCCATATGTGCTGTTGCAGCACCGCCGATGGTAACAAGACCACGGCCGATCCTGACCGCAAGGTGATGAGTTTGGGTTCAGCACTGGCGGATAATATGGTGGTGGTCCAAGTTGAGGAGAATTGCCCTGCTATGCAATTTGGGCCGTTGAGCATTGAGCAGATGAGCGAAATTGACGGCGACCACACCACCTTTAACCCCCACTGCTCTGCCGATGAGTGCGAAGCAGACTTTGCCCGCTGGCAGCGGGCCGTAGAGCGGGCACGGGGTTGGAGCGAAGGGTAAGTTTTAACTCAATCGGCTAAATTTTCCCAAAACCCTTGACAAGTCATAGATTATGTGTTATATTAACTGATAACGTTGACGTTAGCGTTGTCAGTCCTTAATCACGAAGGTGTAATCTCTTGGCTATAACCATGCGTGATGTGGCGCAAAAAGCCGCTGTGTCTATCAAAACCGTTTCGCGAGTGGTGAATGGGCAGGGTGAAATTTCCGAAGCCACGCGCGAGCGGGTGCTGGCGGCCATAAATGAATTGGGCTACCGGCCTAGCCGAATTGCGCAGGCGATGGTTACGCAGCGCACCCACACCGTCGGTTTTATCATCCCCGATATTACCAACCCCTTTTTCTCCGAAGTGGCCCGCGGCATTCAAGATGCAGCCCAGGCCAACGGCTACAATGTTTTCATGTGCAACACCGAAGAAGACGCCGCCGAACACCTGCAAATTTTGTACTCCCTGGCCGATCAGGGCGTAGATGGCCTCATTATCTTTTCCTCGGTGGTGAGCGATGACGATTTAAATCATTTTGCCGATAGTTTTCGGCCTATCGTGGCCATTAATCGTCTCACCAATCATCCCAGTATCAGCCGAATCATTGTTGATAATTACAGAGGGGCCAGGCTGGCGGTTGATCATCTGGTAGCCCAGGGACACACCGCCATCGGCATGTTGAGTGGTCCGAGTGGCATCTCTCTGGGCCGGATACGGCGACTCGAGGGCTTCTGTGACGGGATGCGTGCTCATGGGTTGCCGGTCCGTGATGACTGGCTGGTCAAAGTGCCGCCAGACATGAGTTATGGTCGCGAAGTTGTCCAACAATTACTCACCGAGCATCCCGAAATTACCGCGCTATTCTGTTATAACGACTTGCTGGCCCTGGGCGCGATTCGCGCCTGTCGCGATCTGGGACGGCGAGTGCCGGAAGATTGCGCCATTGTTGGTTTTGATGATATCCAGTTAGCAGCTATGGTAATCCCCGCCCTAACCACCGTGCATTACGACAAATACGTCCTGGGCCAGACTGCGATGAACCGCCTCCTGGATATGCTCAACGATTCTGATGAAACCTTTCCCCAAATTGACGTGGACACAAAACTGGTGGTGCGCGAGTCGGCCTGAGAAGATTTTCTAACCAAATTTTTTTGTTACAAACTGACAGCGTTAACGATTGCGTTGTCAATAATCAATTAGAAAAGGAGAAGGAGATATGGCGGCAATAAGTGCAGAAGCTATTCAATCCCGGAGCAAAGCGATCTGGTTAAAGCCCTGGTTCAAACGGGAAACCTGGTTTGCCTGGCTCTTTATTTTACCCAGTATGGTCGGCTTTTTGCTCTTCTATGCAGTCCCGGCCGTGCGGGGGGTATTTATCAGCTTTACCGATTGGGACTTGCTGACGCCGGCCAAACCGGTTGGTCTGGCCAATTATCAAAAACTAATTACCGATATAGATTTTTGGAAGGCTTTATGGGTAACGCTTAACTATGTGATCATCAATATCTTTCTACAAACGGTGCTGGCTATCCTCATCGCGGTGCTGATGGACCGGCTGACCAAATCTATTTTTGTGCGCGGTGTGCTGATTTTGCCTTATCTCTTCTCTAACGTGGTGGTGGCCCTGCTCTGGCTGTGGATGCTTGACCCGACGTTGGGGATTGTGAACGGTTTTCTGGAATTTATCGGCATTGGCCGGCAGCCATTTCTGGGCGCGCCCGGCCAGGCGATAGCCAGCGTGGCCGGCATCAATATCTGGCGGCATATGGGCTACACCGCGCTGCTGGTTTTTGCCGGGCTGCAAACCATTCCTAAAGATGTCTACGAAGCCGGGGCGATTGACGGGGCTTCTGAATGGCGGATGTTCTGGAATATCACCCTACCCTTACTCAGACCGGTGCTGGTGTTTGTGCTGGTCACCACCATCATCGGCTCATTTCAGGTGTTCGATACCATTGCCATCACCACCAAAGGCGGCCCGGCTCAGGCCACCCGCGTGATTATATGGTATATCTATGAGTTTGCTTTTGATCGCTTTAACATGGGCTACGCCACCACTATCTCTATCGCTCTTTTCTTCATTCTGATCCTTGTTACCATCGTGCAAATGCGCGTCCTCCGGGCAGGCGAGTCTGATCTATAAGGATATATTACTCAAATTTTGACTATATTGGCTGAAAGGAGTATTGATAATGACCACACAAGCCGCAACGATGCCCCGCTCGACTGCCGGTCCAAAACTAAGTTGGGGTCGGATCGCTGCCTGGGCCGTAATGATTTTGCTGATCTTTATTACCCTCTTTCCCTTCTGGTGGGTCCTGCGCACGGCCTTGTCTACCAAAGCTCTGATCTACAGCAATGCCACCTCGCTGCTGCCGGCGGGCTTTACCCTGGACAACTTCGCCCGGGTGCTGGGCTTGCTCAGCACCGAAGAAGCAGTGGCGGCCGGGGGCGCCGGCCAGTCGATCAACTTTTTCCTTTTTGTCCGTAATTCCTTCATCGTCACCACATTGCTGGTGGTGGGCCAAATCTTTTTTAGCGCGCTGGCGGCCTACGCCTTTGCCCGGCTGCAATTTCCGCTGCGCGACAAAATCTTTTTCATCTATCTGACCGCCCTGATGGTGCCGGGCATCGTTACCCTGATTCCCAATTTTATCCTGATTCGCAATTTGGGCTGGTTGGACACTTTTCAAGGCATCGTGGCCCCTAAATTTCTGATGACGCCTTTTGCCGTTTTCTTCCTGCGCCAGTTTTTCCTGACGGTCAATCGCGAGGTAGAGGAAGCGGCCAAAATAGATGGAGCCAGTCTATTTGGTGTCTTTTGGCGCATCGTTTTACCCATCAGTATTGCCCCCTTAACCACGCTGGCTATTCTCGTCTTCATCACCGAGTGGAATGAATATTTCTGGCCCTTCCTGGTGGGCAAAGATGAGAACGTGCGGGTGTTGACCGTCGCCCTGGGCATTTTCCGCAGCCAAACTCCCCAGGGCATGCTCGACTGGGGCGGCATGATGGCCGGAGCCATCGTCGCCATGGTCCCCACCCTGATCCTGTTTGGCCTGGCCGGCAAAAAAGCTATCGACTCTATTCAGTTCAGTGGGATCAAGTAATCGTCTCATCATAATGCCGGAGATTAGAGATTGGAGATTAAGCCCAATCTCCCAATCTCTCTATTCAGAGCACAAAAGGAGGTGCCAAGACAAAAATAGAAAAAAATAATTCCAAATAACGCCAAACAATTGGCTGCCTGAAAGACCAAATTTAATAAACTATGATAGTAAGGAAAGGAGAAGAAATCGTGAAAACTTACCCAACATCTTTGTGGCTGGTGATCACCAGCCTGGTCATTGCCGGCCTGATTCTGGCGGCCTGCGGCGGCGTGGCCGCTCCCGCAACGGCTGGCGACGCGGCTTCCAGCAGCGGCGGCGGCGAGGCGGCCGCGCCCAGCGGTGAAGCGGTCGAAATCCGCTATGCCTTGTGGGATTCAGCCCAGCAGCCGGCCTACGAAGCCTGCGCCGCTGAATTTCAGAAACAACACCCCAACATTAAGATCAAGGTTGAGCAGAGCGGCTGGGATGATTACTGGAGCGGCCTGCAGACCTCGATGGTCGCCGGCAACGCGCCCGACGTTTTCACCAACCACCTGGCCAAATATCCCGAATTTGCTCAAAAGGGGCAGCTCGTCGATATTCAACCCCTGGTTGAGCGCGACAAAGTACCGACCGACATCTATATCGGCAAGCTGGCCGACCTGTGGACCCGCGACGGCAAGCGCTACGGCCTGCCCAAAGACTGGGACACCATCGCCGTTTTCTACAACAAAAAAATGCTGGCCGATGCCGGCATCGATCCGAAGATCATGGAAACCTGGACCTGGAATCCCAAAGACGGCGGCACCTTTGAAGAGACCATTGCCAAGCTGACCATCGATGAAAACGGCAACAATGGCCTCAGCCCTGATTTCGATAAGACCAAGGTCAAACAGTACGGCTTTATTCCGCAGGGATCAGGCACCGCTTACGGTCAGACCGAATGGAGCCACTGGGCCGTGAGCAACGGCTTCAAGTTCCAGGATGACCTGTGGGGCACCAAGTATTACTACGATGATCCCAAATTTATCGAAACTATTCAATGGTATGCTGACCTGTGGTTGAAAAAAGGTTACTCGCCGACTTTTCCCGAGGTAAAAAGTCTGCGCGGCGACGCCCTGTTCCAGGCCGGCAAAGGCGCGATGACCACCCAGGGTTCCTGGATGATCAAAAATTACGTCGAGAATTCCAATTTTGAGGTGGGCTTTGGCTTGCTGCCGATTGGTCCCCAGGGGCGCAAGAGCATGTTCAACGGCCTGGCCGACTCGATCTATACCGGCACCAAGCACCAGGAGGAAGCCTGGGAGTGGGTCAAGTTCCTGGCCTCACCGGCCTGTGAGAATATCGTCGGTGAGTATGCAGTAGTTTTCCCGGCCATCCAGTCCGGGGTTGAGAAGGCGCTGGAAGCCCACAAGAAGAACGGTCTTGATGTCAGCGCCTTTACCACAGAAGCGCTGGACCCCAATGGTACCTTCCTCTTCCCGGTGGCCGACCATGCCTCCGAGGTGACCACGATTATGACCCAGGCTCAAGAAAAAATTGACCTGGGTGAGGCTGACGCCGCCACGGCTTTGAAACAAGCCAATGACGAGGTCAACGCGCTGTTTGAATAGAGTTCCAGATTAACTCGTTCCTCATCTACTTTGAGCCGGATAGGAACGGCTGCGTTTATCTTTTCTCCTTTAGAATGGGGGTGCGCCCAGGCGACCGGCGGCGTACCCCCTCTTTTACGAAAAACAAAAATTCCTAAAAAGGGCCGTATGATCCACTTCAACCCGGAAACGAAAACCTTCAATTTGCTGCTAAAAACCAGTTACTATGCCTTTCAGGTAGATCAAGAAAATCGCCTGGTTCATTTGGCCTGGGGGCCGCGTCCTGAAGGCGCCAGTGACACAACATTGATCAGTGGGCGGGCCGGCTATGAAACCTCGGATTATGGTTTTGACCGGCAAACCCGGCGGGATGAATTGGTGACCTTTGGCGATGTGAGCTATCACGAGGTTTCGCTCAAGGTCAGTTTTCCCGCGCTGTCCCAAACGGTCCACCCTGGCGAGGCTTCGCACCTGCCTATTCGGGATGTACGCCTGCGCTACATCGGGCATGAGATCGTCACCACGGCCCAACCCGGTCTGACCCCCACCCACGGCCAGCCGCCGGCCAACCCCGATCCCCGTCAAACCCTGCGCGTCTTTTTGCAAGACCCGGCGCGGCCTTTTCGCCTGGCCGTGTGTTATCGGCTGACTCCAGAGCACGACATTATCGAACGCTGGTGCGAGTTGGAAAACTTGGGCCAGGAAATTGTAAACTTTGAAGTGTGCAGTTTTGCGACGATCCACCTGCCCAACGGGACCAACGAATTGACCAGTGTGACCGGGGCCTGGGCCAGAGAATTTACCATCCAGCGGGAACGGCTGTCTCTGGGCTTGCGTGTCCTGGAAAGTCGCAGCTTAACCACAAGCCATTTCGCCAATCCCTTTTTTCTACTCAACCGGCCCGGCCAGGCCTGGGAGGAGAGCGGCACAGTCTATTTTGGCCTGCTGGCCTACAGCGGCAATTGGCGCATCACCATCGAGCAGTTACCCTCATTGGATGTCAGAATTCATACCGGTTACAACCCTTTTGATTTTGAATTGAAGCTAGCTCCACAGGAGCGCCATGTTACCCCGGCTCTGGTCTGTGGCGTCAGTCCCAATGGTTGGGGTGGAGCCAGTCGGCGCGTCCATGCCTTTACCCGCGAGCGGGTGCTGCCCCGCCCAGAGCGCGACTCCCCTTTTCGCCCGGTACTCTACAACAGTTGGGAAGCCACCTATTTTGATTTGAGCGTGGCCGGGCAGATCGAACTGGCTCGCAAAGCCGTGACCATCGGCGTTGAGTTGTTCTGTGTGGATGATGGCTGGTTTGGGGCCAGGCGGAACGATCACGCCGGTTTAGGCGATTGGGTCGTCAGCCCGGAGATATTCCCCTACGGGTTACAGCCGCTCATTGATGAGGTTCACCGGCTGGGGATGAAGTTTGGCCTGTGGGTCGAGCCGGAAATGGTCAACCCTAACTCCGATTTGTACCGGCAGCATCCCGATTGGGTGCTCCATTTTCCGGGCCGGCCGCGGACCGAAGCCCGGTATCAGCTCATCCTCGACTTTGGCCGGCCGGAAGTGGTGGAGTACATCTTCCAGGCGCTTGACCGCCTGCTGGCTCACTACCCGATTGAATTTATCAAGTGGGATATGAACCGCAACGCCAGCGAGCCCGGTTCAGTGGCTGGCAAAGCCATCTGGCGCAAACACGTCGAGGGTGTCTACACGATTATGGACCGGCTGCGCCAAAAATATCCCAAGCTGGATATTCAAAGCTGCTCCGGCGGCGGCGGGCGGATCGACCTGGGCATCCTGGGCCGCACCGACCAGGTCTGGACCAGCGACAACACCGATGCCTTTGATCGCATCCGTATTCAAGAAGGCTTCAGCCTGGCCTATCCCGCCCGCTGCATGGAGGCATGGGTAACGCACACCCACAACCACCAGACCGGCCGCATCAGCCCCTTGAGTCTTCGTTTTGATGTGGCTATGCGCGGCGCGCTGGGCATTGGGGCCAGCCTGAACGAACTTGACGACAATGAGTTGGCCGAGTATGCTGCGTATATTGCCTTTTACAAGCGCATTCGTCACGTGATTCAAGGGGGCGATCTGTATCGGTTGCAGCGGTTGGAGGAGTTTGGCGCGTCGGTAATCCAATATGTTTTGCCTGATGGCCGGGAGGCCGTTTTTTCCGTCGCCGTACGTGAGCACCAGTTGGGCTGGTTTAGACCGCCCACGCCGCTAAAAGGCCTGAACCCGGCCGCGACTTATGCGGTGCTCAACCGACACGAGGCCGAGGTTCAGCGCGCCAGCGGCTACGAGCTGATGACCCAGGGCCTTCCCGGCGGCGCCGGCGGCGGTGTTGGTTATAGTAGAACTTTGTATGTGAAACAACTTGACTGAGATAATTCACAATTCACCATCTTCCGAGGAGACAATTCTATGCCCAAAATCACTTTCATTGGCGCCGGCAGCACCGTCTTTGCCAAGAACCTGCTGGGCGATATTCTTAGTTTTCCCGAATTGGCTGAGCCGATCATCAGCCTGCACGATATTGACAAACAGCGGCTGCGCGAGTCGGAAGCTGTGGCCCACAAAATTGTCGATATGCTGAAGGTCAATCCCTTCATCGAAGCCACTACCGACCGCCGGATCGCCCTGGACGGGGCCGATTACGCCATCTGTATGATCCAGGTGGGTGGTTACAAACCCGCAACGGTTACTGACTTCGAAATTCCCAAAAAATATGGCCTGCGCCAGACCATCGGCGACACGCTGGGCATCGGCGGCATTATGCGCGGCCTGCGGACCATTCCGGTGCTGCTGGACACGTGCCGCGATATGGAGGAACTTTGCCCGGATGTCACCTTTCTCAATTACGCCAACCCGATGGCCATCAATACCTGGGCCGTCAACCGGGCCACCAAGATCAAAACCGTGGGCCTGTGCCACAGCGTGCCTCACACCGCCGCCGAACTGGCCGCCGACATCGACGTGCCGGTTGAGGAGATCAATTATGTGGTGGCGGGCATCAACCACATGGCCTTTTATCTTAAATTTGAGCGCAACGGGCAAGATTTGTATCCCCGGCTGCGTCAGGTGGTCGAGGAGGGCCGGGTGCCAGGCTGGAACCGGGTGCGCTACGAAGTGTTCCGGCGGCTGGGCTACTTTGTGACCGAGTCCAGCGAGCATTTCAGCGAGTACGTGCCCTGGTTCATCAAACGAGACCGACCAGACCTCATCGACAAGTACAATATTCCGCTGGATGAATATCTTGGTCGCAGTCAGGCCCAGATCAAGGCCTGGGAATATGCCCAAAAGGCCCAGGCCGATCCTGATACGTATACTGTAGCCGCCCTCCGCCAGGAACTGGCCCAAATCGAGCTGATGCCAGGTCTGCGGGAATTGGTAATCCGGGATTTTGAAACCAGGAATGAGGTGACGTCCAGCGTCGAATACGGTGCCCAGATTATCCACAGTCTGGAAACCAGTATGCCCCGCACCATTTACGGCAATGTCATGAACCATGGTATAATCGACAACCTGCCGCAGGGCTGCTGCGTGGAAGTGCCCTGCTTGGTGGATAAAAATGGCGTTCAGCCCACCCGTATCGGCAACTTACCCCCCCACTTAGCGGCACTGATGCAAACCAATATCAACGTGCAGGCCCTGACCGTGGAAGCCGCCCTGACCGGCAAACGAGAGCACATTTACCATGCGGCTATGCTCGACCCCCACACGGGCGCTGAATTGGATTTGGAGCAAATCTGGAGTCTGGTAGATGATTTGATTGAGGTCCACGGCGACTGGCTGCCGGCGTATCGGTAGTATCATCTCAATAATCCGGGGTGGGGTAGGGGCGAGGCAACTCGTATTAAGGGTTTCGGAGCAAACAACGTGCTCTCCGAGTTGCCTCGCCCCTACTTTTTGAGAAGATATTAATCGGTAGGGCCTGGCTGGCTCATTGTATCCAGGGAGGGAGAAAGGAATAGAAGATGAAATTCAACCCGACTGACCACCCCCATCGTCGCTACAATCCACTAACCGGGGAGTGGGTCCTCGTTTCACCGCATCGCACCAAGCGTCCCTGGCAGGGACAGGTAGAAAAACCGCCCCAGGAAACTCGCCCCCAATACGATCCCAACTGCTACCTCTGTCCGGGTAACGGACGAGCCGGCGGCGCTCGTAATCCTCAGTACGAGAGCACTTTTGTCTTCACCAACGATTTTGCTGCCCTGTTGCCCGATACGCCTGATGCTGGGGACTCAGGTCATCCGCTCCTACGAACTGAAAGTGAACAAGGTACCTGCCGGGTGGTCTGCTTTTCCCCCCGCCACGACCTGACCCTGCCGGAGATGGCCGTGGCGGAGATTCGGATGGTGGTAGACGTCTGGGCAGACCAGGTGATAGACCTGGGCCAAAATTACCGATGGGTACAGATCTTTGAAAACAAAGGGGCCATTATGGGCTGCTCCAACCCCCACCCGCACGGACAAATCTGGGCTCAGAAGACCCTGCCTAACGAACCGGCCAAAGAGGAGCGCCAACAGCGGGCCTATTTTGAGGTTCATAACTCACCCCTCCTGGTCGATTACGCCAACCTGGAAGCAACCCGGCCGGAACGCATTGTGGTCGAAAATGAACACTGGTTAGTTGTAGTTCCTTACTGGGCCATCTGGCCCTTCGAAACCCTGCTTCTACCACGTCGCCACGTCTTGCGCCTACCCGACCTGGACGATGCCGAGCGGGACAGCCTGGCCGAGATACTCAAATGTCTGCTGACCAAATACGACAACCTTTTCGAGGTCTCTTTTCCTTACTCTATGGGCTGGCACGGCGCCCCCGCCGGCCAGCCAACCAACCAACCTTACCCTCACTGGCAACTGCATGCCCACTTCTATCCCCCCCTGCTGCGCTCAGCCACAGTCAAAAAATTCATGGTTGGCTATGAAATGCTGGGCGAAGCCCAACGTGACTTGACGGCCGAACAGGCCGCCGAGCGGCTGCGAGTCTTGTCAGAGATTCATTACAAAACAATTTCATAGCCAAAAATCACGGTGCGACTTTTGAGCTATTGCACAACTTTAGCATTCTATGCTAATTTTAGGAATAAATGCAAGTGGGTGCAAAAAGTGGGGTTTTAGACTCTGGATAGGAACCCGGTTTAATCTGCGTCTTGTCACGGCCAATTAGAAAAGAGAATCCTTGATGAACACTGCTGACCTGAACATGACCCTTTTACTCCTGATAAGCATCGTGTATTTGCTTATTATCGGGTTTATTCTAAAGAGACGCAGCTTCCGGGAACAGGCTGTGCGCTTGCTGGTTATTTACGTCGCAACCTCCTTTCTCTGGACTCTGAGCCAGGCTGCCTTATGGTTCGATATGCTTGCTTTCCTCACCGAAGGTGTGCTGGTGCGAGTGCTGCTTTACGAGCTACTCCTTTTATCCCTGCTGTTTTTTCACTTGAATTGGTCGTTCCTCCGGCTCAAAAGAACCGCCCAGAACTGGTGGATACTGGGTGTAATCTGGATAACGATAGGGATCGTCCTCAACGAAAATTTACCGGCCCTGCCTGAGGTGCTGTGGATCGGCAACGGGTGGGACATTCAACGCCAGACACTCAGCTTCGGTGTCTTGATCTTTGGCTGGGCAAGCGCTATGGCTGGAGCAATGCTCCTAACGGTGAGGGTCTATCACCAGACGCAAGAACCGCTGCACAGAAATCGGATCACCTATTGGTCTGTGGTTCTGAGTCTGGCCGCCGCCGGTGCTGCGTTATTCCTGGCCGGGTTCAAGATCCTGGGGAGCGGTGTCCATACGCTGGGCATACTCACTGCCACTTATGTTATGCTAATCTATGGTCTACCCGACATGCGCCAGATGGCCCGGCGGACAGTAAGCTACTTGATTATCACCCTCTTGACGGTGATCATTTACACCACCGGTATTTTGGTGACACAATACGTTTTTCAGTCTGTGCCCGGCTATAATCCTTATCTGGCCGGGGCAACCATAGCCCTGGTTTTGGCCATCTTTTTTGCTCCCCTCTTGAGTCTGGTCCAACGAATGGTGAATCGGTTGATCTCCGGGACCAGCTACGATGCCAGCCGGACGCTGCGTGAGTATAGTACAAGTATCAGTAACATCCTGGACCTGGAACTTCTGGCGACTGTAGCCGTAGGTCTCATTAGTGAGACATTGGATGTCCGGCGTGGAGCGCTGTTTGTGGTCCATCACGCAAAAGAGGGGTTCGAGAAAGAAGCCGAATACGAACAGGATACCGAAGCTGAGGAAAAAGCCAAACAGGCCATAGAGGCCGAAAATGAGAAAGTTGTCGAAATGGCAACAGAAGTCAGACCCGAGGAAACTGGCAAAACTTGGGGAGAACCCAAAATTGAGGAAGAAGTCGGAAACGAGGTGGATGCCGAGAATGGGAAGGATGCTGAAAACAAAACAGCAGCCGAAGAGTGGGGAGAAATTGAGTTTGAAGAAGAAATCGAATTTGGAGAAGAAATCGAAACCAGCTATTTCCACTTACGAAGCGTAACAGGTATGGGGGAAGAGCTACCCTCTGGCATTTTGTCCGCCGCAGGTCCGGTGGCCACCTACCTGCGTCGAGAAAACCATCCTCTGACTCAGTACGACATAGACCTACTACCTCGTTTTCAAGAAACTTCTGCGCCAGAACGCACCTGGCTAACCAACCTAAATATGGTTGTTTACGTGCCTATTTGTGCCAAGGGAGAGTGGATCGGTCTGCTGGCGTTTGGCCCCAAAGTCTCCGGCGATCGCTATTTTGACAATGATCTGACTCTACTTAGCACTCTGGCTGACCAGACAGCAGTGGCGTTGGAGAATGCCCGCCTGTTTGATGACTTAAAGATTCGAAATACAGAAATTGAGCAACTCAACCAAGAGCTAACTGAGGCCAACCGTAAACTGGCCCGGCTAGACCAGGCCAAATCCGACTTTATTGGCGTGGCCTCGCATGAGTTACGCACACCGCTTACCCACATACGCGGCTACAATGACATGCTGGGTGATATGATGGAGACCGGCGCGCTGCCGCCTGACAACGGATTGAGCTTGCTCCAAGGTGTTAGAAAGGGCGTCAACCGTTTGGAAAACATCGTAAACACTATGTTCGATGTCTCCAAGATAGATACCGAGACGTTGGATCTGACCATATCGTTGGTTTCGATGGCCTCGATTGTAAGTACAGTGGTGGACACCTTGGCCGAGACACTGGAAGAGCGCAAGCAGACCCTCACCGTAGAAAATCTGGAAGACCTGCCTTCTATTACTGCTGATGGCGAGCGGCTGAAGCAGGTCTTTGCTCACCTCATCCAGAACGCGATCAAATACACGCCGGATGGCGGACAAATTCGGATCACAGGCCGCCTGTTGAATGAGAGGACGTTACCTCAGCATCCAACTATCGAAGTTGTTGTGGCTGACACCGGTATCGGCATCGCTGCCGGTGATTTGGAACACATCTTTGAAAAGTTCTACCGTGTAGGTGATGCCAGGTTGCATAGCACAGGTCAGACTAAATTCAAAGGGGCCGGACCGGGCCTGGGATTAACTATTGCTCAAGGCATTGTGGAAGCGCATGGCGGCCGGCTATGGGCCGAAAGCCCAGGATACGACGAGAAAAGCTGTCCCGGTAGTAAGTTCCACATCATTCTCCCCGTTCAGTCGAGCCGCTTAGAATTAGCGGGTTCGGAGACTTTCATTACCAACACATAATTTAAAAAGGGGGTCTGATCGTGGATTGCTTTATGCAGTTTTGGCAGGGTGTGATACGGCACCATCGGAATGACATGATGCTCAATATGGTAGTTCATTTTCATGTAAAGATATTCAAAGTTAGTTAATTGTAGTCACGAGTCGATTGCAGCATCGGAACCGGGAGACTGCCAATTTTTTCTGAGGAGAAGGCAACGGTTCTCCCCAAAAGCGGTCACAGGTGGCCCCGGCAATGGCAATTGGCGTCACCAATCACCGGGGCCTGATAAGTGCTCTCAGCCAATCGGTTCTTGGGCTATGTCACCCCACCCCCACCAGGGCCTTGGCGATCCGCGAGGCGCTGCCGGCGTCGGGAGCAAACCCGTCCGCCCCCACTTTATCGGCAAAATCCTGGGTGATCGGCGCGCCGCCAATGATCACCTTGACCTTCTCTCGCACTCCGGCCTCGGTCAGAGCCTCAATCGTCTTGCCAATCGAGGCCATCGTGGTGGTCAACAGGGCCGACATCCCCACCAGGTCCGGCTCATGGTCCTGCACGGCTTCGACAAACTTCTCCGGCGACACGTCGGTGCCCAGGTCAATGATTTCAAAGCCGGCCCCTTCTAACATCATCGCCACCAGGTTCTTGCCGATGTCGTGCAGGTCTCCGGCCACCGTGCCAATGACGACTTTGCCCACCGTTTTGACGTCGGCCTCAACCAGCAGCGGCTTTAGAATTTCCAGCGCCTTCTGCATCGCCCGGGCGGCGATGAGCATTTCTGGAACAAATCTTTCACCAATTTCAAATTGACGGCCAACTTCGGTCATGGCCGGAATACACGCTTTGTGCAGAATATCCGCAGCGGAAATTCCGGCATCAACAGCAGCCTGGGTCTCAGTTTTTGCAGCGTTTGCATTGCCGGTTAGAACAGCTTCGTAGATAGTTTCTAAACTCATTGTGTAATTCTCCTAAATTAAGGGATAATGACCGTGTTCG
>DAOUMU010000543.1:0-5991 GCA_034409055.1 Anaerolineae bacterium | reverse complement strand
GGCCACCATCGTCGTCACCCCGACCTCGGCCGGAGTCATTACCAATACAGCCAGCCTGATCAACGATGCCAATACCAACCCGAACAATACGGACGTTGTCGTCACCACAGTCTCAGCGGCAACCGATCTGGAGGTAACCAAGTCTGCGCCCGGTGTCAAACTGGCCGGGGAGGCGCTGAAATATACCATCACTATTACCAATCATGGCCCTCTGGCCCCGCCCATCACTCTCGTTGATAAGTTACCATCAGGGGCAACTTTTAACTCCTTTACATCTACACCCCCAGGGGGTACCTGCACCCCTGCGGGTGACACAGTCACGTGTACACCTAGCGGTGGCAGTCTGAACCCGAACCAGTCCACTACGTTTGAAATATTCGTCACCGTGATGGAACCGGGGACCATTATCAACACGGTTACAGGGACCAGCACGATGCTTGATCTTTACCCGCTTGATAATGTGGCCACGACCATGACCACAATCGAGCCAGTCATTAATCTGGAGGTGACTAAGTTCGCTTCACGAGCAGAGGCGTTGGAGCAAACGCCACTGACCTATACCATCCTCATCACCAACTATGGTCCTTCAACGGCCCAGGTAGGTCAGATTACGCTCACCGACACCCTGACAGCAGATATCCCCTTGAGTAACCTTGTCCTGGGTACGCCCAGTCCCAGTGGTCTCTCCTGCACTCCCTGGGTAAATGGTGAATTTACCTGTACTAACAACTTGGCCCTGGCTAAAAATGCCACGGCCATGGTTACCATTGTGGTCACTCCCACTGTGTCGGCGGGAACGATCACCAACACAGTAACCGTAACACTGCCTATTACCATTCTTGATCCTGAAGATAACAACACAAGCTTCGTCAGTAACCCGATCCGGAAGGCCGCCAATCTGGCCGTCACCAAATTGGCCTCGAACGACGAAGTAGAGATTGGGGATCCCGTGCATTACACCATTGTCATCACCAACATCGGCCCCTCAGTGGTCACAGCTACCCTGATCGATACATTGTTGGATACAGCCGGTGCAAACAAAGGCCAACCCCAGTCTCAGCAACCGTCCTGCAATCCATGGGTAGGAGACACCTTTACCTGTATTTTTAACAGTCTGGGGCAGAATGATTTCGTGACGGTTAGCGTGGTGGTCACACCTACTAACCAAGGCACGCTTGTCAACACAGCCAGCGTCAGTGGTAGCGAGCTAGACCCGGACGAGGATGACAATGAGGCCGAAGTAACTACCTTTGTCAACGCGGTGGATCTGGCAGTGGCCAAGGTAGCTTCACCGGTCCGGCCCAGGCAAGGAGAAACTTTAACTTACACCATCGTTATGACCCACAAGGACTCCAGCTTGAACCTGGCCACGAACGTTACCTTAACCGATACCCTGGAGGGGGCCAGCATCGTCTCAGTCTCGCCAAACTGTGGCCACGCGGGTAACATTGTCACCTGTACCTGGGGCATAGTAAATGTCGGTGATGTTAAGGAAGTGACGATGACCGCCATCGCTGATATCAATACCACCTCGCTCTTCAATGTGGTTGAAGTGACCAGTAATCAACCGGACAAGGTATCGAGTGATAATCGATTTGCTTTGATTACCGAGGTTGATCCGGCCGATCTGACCAACCTCAAGCTTGACAAATCCGTCCTGCCAACGTCGGTGGCGGTGGGCGAGTTACTAACTTACACCATCACTGTGCGTAATGAGGGGATCATAGATGCTACAAATGTCATCGTTACCGATACCTTACCGCTGGAGGTGAGCCTGGCCTTGAGTATGTCTGGCTCCTTCATCTGTACGCCTCCAGGTACGTCTGCAGGGGGAACTGTTATCTGTAACCTGGGCTCTGCTCTGCTGGCAGGCACCAGCCAGGCCCTTCAGCTTGTGGTGACCGCTAACCAGGAGGGCACAGTGGTTAACACCGCCAGGGTGGCCAGTGACAATCCTGAACCTGACTATTTGGACAACATCTCTACAGCCACCGCCATTGTCGGCTCCGACGCACTTCATGTCTATTTGCCCCTTATTCTCAAGGGGGGTAGCAACAATTTAGACACTGAGGATAGTGGCCCAGCTACATTGTACCTGCCTATCGTCGTTAAGGAATAGGTGATGAACTTACGGCTACATCTGACCTGCTATTGGATCGTCCTGGTATTTCTACTCAGCGCCTGCGCCACGACCCAGGCTAAAACGGCAGCCACGCCCACGGCTTCACCCACACCCAGTCCCACGGCCACCGTCACACCCACGCCGACGCCCACGCCTACGGCCACACCTGAGTCGGCCTGCCCCCTGCCTGACCTGTGGCCCGGCCAGCACATCTCGGCCAGCGGTAGCTACACCGAAACCCAAACGGCCGCCGCCGGGCCGATGGTCTGCCGCATCGAACGGGATTCCTGTGCCTACCACCATCTGGTCGGCCAGCTAGACCCGACCATCGTCTTCAAACGGGAGGAGGAGCCGCCGTACGACCGGGAAGACATCCTGATGCATCCGGCCATGATCCTGCCCTTGTTTCGTCTCAACCAACTGGTGGCCGCAGAGTGGGGGGGGGAGGTCAGATTGCGGGTCACCGATGCTTATGACTCGCTACTGGAGCACGACCCGGGCCAGTTGGACGAGAACCGCAAATACTCCCTCCATTTTGAGGGGCGAGCTATCGATCTGACCACATGGCCTATCGAACCGATCCGCTACGGCCGTCTATGTGCTCTGGCTCACTGTGCCGGTTTCGCTTGGGTCCAGTATGAAGGGGATCACTGCCACGCCGCCATCAAAGCGGACAGCCTTTGTTTACGGTGTAACAACTAAGGTTTTGCTTTAGAACCAGCCATCAACAAAATAAAAATATCCTGCTGTGCCCAGGGCTGAACAAACGCAGAGCAAGGCCAACAACAGCACCAGTACCAGCCATAGACGGCGGGGACCTTTATCTTGAGCTTGAGACGTGGGGGACCAATCAAGGGCGGTTTCAGTACTTTCACGCTCTCGCCGGGCCGGTTGTTGGGGTTGTTGGGGTGGCTGTTGGGGTAGGGGTTGACTACCCTGCTGTAATTGGATTGAAACGTCGCTGACATACAAAGGGGTTCCCGGCATCCAAACGGTGGGTTCGTTTGGTGTTAGCCGAGCATTCCCCAGATAAGTGCCGTTGCCACTGTTGAGATCCGTTACATAATAGTATGCCCCATCAAACGTTATCTGGGCATGGTAGCGGGATGCCGTTGGATAGTTGACGATTAAGTCGTTATCAGTGCCACGCCCAATAGCCAAGCCCCGGGGGGTGAGGGGCATCATACGCTGCACTCCATTAGGTTCTGTGACCACAATCCGTGTTTGTGTCATCCGTTACCTCCTTCCTGACCCTACTCCCCAATTGTACCGCCATAAGCAGGGAGGACCAAATGAGGCTTAATCATATGGGCGGGTATGAATTGTATCCCAGGGGCAAGTTAGCAACTTGCCCTACAACCGATGTGACATGCTTGGAGTTCGACGATGACGCGGATAAGTAATTTTTACCCCTGGCCCAAGAGTCTAAAGTTCCTCTTGGCGATGGCCCTGTCTACTCTTTTCATCTTGGCTTGCACCGTTGGTCGTTTGCCAGCCCGGTTGTTCCCACCGACCTCAACGCCCATCCCTACCCCGTCCGGGATACAGTTTGAAACGACAGTGGTTTACCTGGTCGGGGAACCAGAAACAACGCTTACGCCAGCCGAGCCGGTCAGCACATTGGAGGTCGCCCCATCGCCGACACTCGCACTCCCTCCAACCGATACCCCGGCCTTCACCCCCACGGCCACGCCAAAGCCAACCAACACCCCGATGCTGCCGACCGATACCCCTGAGCCTGATCCCACGATTACCAGCACCACCCCCCTCACCCAAACCACCGTTATCAGCGGGGATGTGGCGACTGGGAGTATTGGCCTGATTGATCCTCAAGATGGGCTCTCTTTGCCGGCCAATGTGGGTGGGTTAGAGTTCAAATGGCAATGGAGTGAGGGGGCTGGCTGTAGACTGCCGG
Organism: Anaerolineae bacterium; assembly: GCA_034409055.1. GTDB lineage: Bacteria > Chloroflexota > Anaerolineae > 4572-78 > J111 > DAOUMU01. The sequence goes on along the minus strand of DAOUMU010000543.1, from coordinate 1,954 downwards.
AGGGGTATGGCTTTGAGGTCAGGATTTGGCCGGCCGCGCCCTGCTGTGGCCCGCTGGGGGTGATGGATGCGGTCACAAGCCAGGGGGACATTGGCTGCGACCCTGAGACAGGGGTTCGCCGTTATCAGGTGGTTGATCTCAAAGGCACGCCAGGGGTCAAAGCGACAGGAGTCGGAAAGTTTCTCTGGGACGTGGTTTACGTTCAATTGGACCCCTACACGCCGCTGGTCGCCTCGCCCCCCCGTATGTTTGAAATCACCCTGAATTACAGCGGCCCGATTGATCCATTTGGCGAAGACCTTAGTTGCGGTGACTTCCCTTCCTGGACCGAGGCCCAGGCGGTTTTTATGGCGGCCGGAGGACCAAGCCAGGATCCGCATGGTCTGGATCCCGATACCAATGGCATTGCCTGTGAGGAGCTACGCTGAAACGACGAACGACAAAAAACGGGTAATAGACCTACCAGGCTCTATTACCCGTGGGTGATAAAACGGAAAGCGTTAAGCGTAGAGCGGGGAGCAGTACTACGTTTCACGTTTTCATCAGGCTTCGACCAGAACCTCCTCAAAAGTGGCTTGCTTCGATTCAGGCTCGGATTTTTTGCTATGACTCTCCTTAGCATTACGACCGTTTTTCTGTTGGGCCGTGACCTCTTCATGATGCTTGATCTCGGCCGGAACCGGCGAGTCGAGCAAGGATAAGCCCTTGGCCTCACGGACCTTGTTTTCAATGGTGACCATAAGTTCCGGGTTGGCTTCCAGGAAGGTCTTGGCATTTTCCCGGCCCTGGGCCAGCCGCTGCTCGCCGTAGGAGTAGAACGCGCCCCGCTTATCGACAATGCCTTCTTCCACGGCAATGTCCAGAATATCCCCCGATTTTGAGATACCCTGGTTATACATAATATCAAATTCACTCTGTAAGAAGGGCGGCGCGACTTTGTTTTTCTTGACCGTGACCCGGGTTCGATTGCCGATCACCTCGCCACTATCTTTGATGGCCTGAATACGGCGGATATCAAGCCGGACCGAGGCATAAAAGCGCAAGGCCATCCCTCCCGTGGTTGTTTCCGGGCTGCCAAACATGACCCCGATTTTCTGGCGCAGTTGATTGGTGAAGATCAGCAAGCAGTTACTCTGCTTGACCGTGCCGGACAGTTTACGCAGGGCCTGGCTCATCAGGCGGGCCTGGAGCCCCATGTGGGAGTCACCCATTTCACCTTCAATTTCAGCCCGGGGCACCAGGGCCGCCACGCTGTCAACCACGACCACGTCTACGGCCCCGGAGCGGACCAGGGCCTCGGTAATTTCCAGGGCCTGCTCCCCGGTATCGGGCTGGGCCACGTACAGGTTATCAATATTGACCCCACATTTCTCGGCGTAACCGGGATCAAGGGCGTGCTCAACATCTACAAAAGCGGCGATGCCACTTTGTTTTTGGGCCTCGGCAATCACATGCTGGCACAGGGTTGTCTTACCTGAGCTTTCCGGGCCATAAATTTCAACCACACGTCCCCTGGGCAGGCCGCCCACGCCCAGGGCAATATCCAGCGACAGGCAGCCGGTGGGGATGGTTTCAATATGCAACTCATTCCGCTCACCCAGGCGCATAATCGCCCCTTCACCAAACCGCTTCCTCAAATCACCCAAGGCGATTTCCAATGCTTTTTCTTTGCCGTCGTTTTCTTTAACCTTGGCCACAATGTACCTCCATATTGATTAAAAAGAATAGATTTAAGAACAACTGTTCTAACAAGATGGAAACATTATAGCACAAGCGTTCTGGTATGTCAATAATTAATCTGACTTGTTAAGCGTTTTGGCCTATAAACATTACCTTTGACTGAACATTAACAATCGCATAACTGGAGTTTGAATTCTGGCGACAATGGGCTATACTCCGCCATATTAGCCAAATATGGCCCCAGGAGGTAAGAAGTGGAGTACCCAAAAGCGGT
>DAOUMU010000542.1:0-14763 GCA_034409055.1 Anaerolineae bacterium | reverse complement strand
GTAGTAGCGAAGTGATCGAATCGATCTTTGGGAAATTGAAACGAGTGGAACAGGATCAAGCCAAGAGCGGTTTCACGGGGCTTTTGTTGAGTGTGGCGGCTATGGTTTCGACAACGACCACAGAGGTAGTGCAAAAAGCCCTGGAAACTGTTCCAACAAAGAAGGTCTGGGCTTGGGGCAAGGAAAAACTTGGGCAATCTATTCAAGCCAAGCGAAGAGCAGCTTTTGCCTTTCCCCAGAAAACGGAACAAAAACGGGATCAATTATGTCAGTCCGCTTGAACCTCTTTTCATCAGTCCACCGCCTTGCCCCCCCCCTCATTCAACCAGGCCTTGTTGGCTGCTCCACCCATAGTTGTAACAAAGGCATCCAAGTCTCCATCCCCATCCAGGTCCCCCAGAGCGACAAGCTGGCTGCTTAAATTGCCTAAACTCTGACCGCTGTCGGTGAAGTGACCAGGCGGGCCACCTTGCATACCACCCTCATTTAACCAAACCTTGTCGGCTTGACCGTTGTTCGCCGTGAAAGCATCCGGGTCCCCGTCGCCGTCCAAATCTCCCACCGCCACGCCGTAGGTGTCAGCAGAGCCAAGGGTTTGCCCACTGTCAATAAAGATGCCGCCACCACCCAGGACCGTCCCCACGAAATCCACGCCGGTGGCATCCGGTGGCAGGTTGACCGGGCGTGAAGGGGGTGAGAAAGTATAGTCATTTTTAGACGGGGTGATGGTATAACTCCCCGCCGTCAATCCACTGAGGGTATAGTTCCCATCGGAACCGGTCGGGGTCGTATGGCCCGCGCCGTCGGAAATGGTGACACCGGAGATGGGGTTATTATCGCTATCGGTTGCCCGGCCGGAGATGGCGTAGGTGGAACCGGGGCCGCCGCCACCCCACCGCCGTACGTAGATTTCATAGCCGCTTCCACTACTACTGTCCTCCCAGGCCACGTAAGGCGTGCCGTCCGGCGCAATGGCTAACGAGGGGCTTAAGGACTGGCCACTGTTGTTGCTGATACCCCCTCCGCTGGCCGAACCGGCCTCGACCTCTGCCCAGGTGCTGCCATTCCAGTGCCGTACATAGATTTCTTTGTTCCCACTGTTGTCGTCTTGCCAGGCGACGTAGGGGGTGCCGTCCGGGGCAATGGCCAGTGAAGGTGTTCCCGATTGGCCATTATTATTACTGATACCGCCGCCGCTGGCTGAGCCGCCCAGCTCTGTCCAAATACTGCCGTTCCAGTACCGCAGGTAGATTTCATTGTTCCCGCTGCTGGAGTCTGTCCAGGCAACGTAGGGAGTATTGTCCGGGGCAATGGCCAGCGAAGGACCACCCGCTCCACCCGTGTTGCTGATGCCCCCACCGCTGGCCGAGCCGCCGATACCCAACTGCTGCCGTTCCAGCGACGGACATAGATTTCACTATTTCCGCTGCTGTCGTCATACCAGGCAACGTAGGGCGTACCAGCCGGGGCAATCGCCAGCGAAGGTAGAGTCGAGTTGCCACTATTGTTGCTAATGCCTCCCCCTGTGGCTGAGCCGCCAAGCTCTGCCCAACTACCGCCGTTGCTATACCGTACATAGATTTCTGGTGTCCCACTACTGCCATCTTGCCAGGCGACGTAAGGAGTACTGTCCGGGGCAGTGGCTACTGAAGGAAACCACGAGAGACCACCGTTGTTGCTGATCCCCCCACCGCTGGCCGAACTGCCAAGCTCTGGCCAGCTGCTCTGGTTCTCGTCCCAGTATCGCAGGTAGATTTCATATTCTGCCCCTACTGTATTACTGTGCCAGGCGAGGTAGGGGGTACCACTTGCCGCAATAGCGAATGAGGGATACTCGGCCCTACTCCGGCCATATTCGATCTGTTCCCAGGTGTTGTTTCTCCAACGCATCACGTAAGTTTTATTAGTGCCGTCCTCCCATGCGACATAAGGTGTGCCGTCGGGAGCAACGGCCATTGCTGCGTTTTCCGAGGTACCCCCGCCAGTACCGTTGCTGATACCGCCCCCTGTAGCTGAGCCAGCCCCTACTTCGTCCCAACCAGCATTAGCGGCGGCTGGGGTGATGAGCGGGGGCGCAAAGGCCTCTCTACTGTCAGCGATGTCCCCCCCCGGCACGAGCATCGCTAGAAAAATGATGCTCGCCAACAGAGCCAATCCAGTAAACCGTCCTGTTTTCATGCTTTTACTCTCTCCACATAAGTAGTAGGTACATAACACCGAAAGTCAATATCGTCTATTTCTTCATCCGAGGTTCTCTTTTGTGCGGTGGGGAGATAACCTCGGATAGGGAAATGTACGATATTATATTTATCATCTGTTTGATCAGGTATCCATTTAATCCTTTGATCTGCTGTTATATTTGGATTGCCCTGCTAATTCATCGTTCCACCTCCTCAAGGGTTAACTTTCATCACAATTGGCAAATAGACCCTCTCCAGCCCGGTCCAGTGCGTCCCAATCGTTTGGAAAAATGAACTCAAATCCGTGCCGGCAACCGTACTCAGCATAGTGATAAATTCATCCATCGTCACCGGGTTGGAAGCCCGGCCACTTTGCACCCACTGGCGGTGTAGCGGCATCAGCCGGGCCATGAAGTCAGACCCGTAGTCGCTTTCCATGGACTCAATGACCCACATAGCCTTGCCCATATGGGCCTGACCGTTTTCGGTCACAATGGCTGTGTTCAGATTTAGCAGAGTCCCTGTCGTCAGGTGGTGGTAGATGGTAGGATAGTTGTCCGTCAGGAAAGTGGCTCGAGGCCCTAACGCTTCTGTGTAGTAAAGCGTCACCGTGCCCTGGATAAGTTGGTGTTCAGGCAGAATACGAAATGGAGGGGTGTGACCGGGGTAGCGGGTGGTCTTGCCCCGGGACAGCCAATAAAAGAGTTGCTGGGTGAATCTGACGTTGATCAACGGCTGTCCGGTAAAGGGGGACGAGACAAAGATGTCCTCGGCGCTAACCACCACCCGCCCGGCTCCAAACTCTTTTACCGCAAAGACAGGCTGACCGGCGCCATCGGCCACGATGACGGTACTGGCCGCATCAACATTCAACAGACCGGGCACGGCCCCTTCATTATCGAACGTGGTCACCCCCTGGGTAATCTCGTGGGACTGCACCTGAAACGGCGTCGTGCCATAACCATCCCTGAAGGTAATCCCGAAAATGGCTACCAAATTGTTGAGAGGATAGCGGGTCACGCTGGGGAAGAAGGGTGAAGGGGACCAAGCCCACTTCTTGCCCACCAGCAAGAGACTACCCCCATTTTGGACAAAGCTCTGTATGGCCACAATCTGTTCGGTCGTGAAGGGGACGGCCGTGGTGGCTTGTTCGATAACCAGTATATCCACCTTGTCCAGCCTGGTCGCCGTCAGGGTGGCCAATGAATGGGTCACCTCGTAGCCCTCCGGCAGCAAATAGCCCACCGGTAAGAAGGCATCATACCTAAAGGTGAACTCGTGGCTGAGGTCGATCAGCACATTAGGCCTGTCGTTGGTGTTAGCGGCCTGCCCTGGTGTCGTCAGGCCAAGCATAGTCAGGGCAATCAATAGGCTAAAAATAGCCTTGCGTTGAGTCATCGTTTTTACTTCATCAGTAAGCCAACAATTTTTTCCATCATTCATCTTTTCGTAACTGCCTACCCTCGTCATTCCGAGGAGCGTAGCGACGAGGAATCTCCGAAACTTTGGCCCAGAAGAGATCTATTTTACCAAAACCTTGGGGATTCTTCACTCGCTGCGCTCGTTCAGAATGACATGGTAGGTAGTTACATCTTTTCTTCAATATAGACTGTTTTTTCTAACTTTGCTTGAGGCGTTGCTGAGCTTTTACAGACCTTTGGCACGTCGAGCGCAGCGGCGGCGCGTAGTACGTCTACCGCAGTATCCCCTCCTTGACGGTGGTAGATGGCGCAGCCGCCTTGTCGGTTGAAGGGGTGGGGAGTGTCCCCGGTACGGTCAATTACGAAGGGCATACACTACGCTTTGGGTCGGCTACCCTGGTGACGGGGATTGGCCGGAGTGTACCGGCGTGATTGATTCGATGGTTGTGGAGCCGTTGGATTGAGGGCGGCTTGAAAAAAGGACGACCGTCTCAGCCCGAGTAAGGACTGGGACGGTCGTTTGTTTTAGAGTGACGAATTATTCGTGGCTTAGTTGTTGCTTCTCCAAGAGCTTTACGGTTATTTAATAACTATGGGAAGATAAACCTGCTCCACCTTTTCTGCGCCAATCCCAACAACATATGGATAGTTATTGTAGGGAACATTTACCCCTGTGACCTGGTATTTCCAGTTACCGCTTTCAGCATTCGGGATGACAACCTTGATCGGTGACTGGCTACTTTGCAGTTGTTGATAGAGACTACCGTCAGGTCGGTACACCGACAGCCCCAGGGAACTTCCAGACCAGGCCAGAGCGAATACCAGGCGGGGATCAGTAACGCCTTCTTGCGTGTATGCGTAGATGATTGAGGATGAATTTGCGCCAGGGTCAATCGTATTGATGTCGATACGCATTAGATCAAGACCTTCTGCAGCAATTACCTGAGCCACTGCTTGCTGCTGCGCGCTGGTGAGAGGAACTAAGACGAGGTATTCAAGCAATTTCTTTTCAAGGTCGGTCTGTTGGGCTTCATTGTGGAACGTAGTAAAGATAACTTTGCCTCCGTTGGCACCATAAGGCTCGAAGGAGACAACTAAGGGCTTGTTTGTCAATTGATCTAACGCTTCTACTGCTTGTTGGGTTTGAAGTTGTTGCCTCTCCTCAAAGCTTGTTAGAGCCAGACTTGAAAGAGAAGAATAGATGTCGAAGGTGCCTCGCACATGGACGGTGGTGTCAGCCCCCACACTGTCAATGACAACCCAACCACCCAGGTCGTATTCCAGGTCAATAGTTGAAGGCGGGTTGGTGGGATTGATGTAGTTGGTCAGTCCAGCGTCAGTGATATTCGCCGTCACCTGCTGGCTCATACCAATATATGGATCAGTTGGAAAGTTGATATAGCCAGGGAAAGCGTCTCGAATATACTCATAGGCCCAATCTGAAGCATAAATTGACCCGCCATTTTGTACGTACTGTTGGAGGGCACTGGCGACCTGTGGCGTGCTCTGGATGTTCCACGAGCAGTTGATGAAGATGGCATCGTATTGGCTGAGCAGGCTGTAGTTGGCCAGGTCTGCCACTTGTATTTCCATCCAGGGATAACCAAGTTCGGGACGAGACAGAACAGTGCCAATATCATCGAAACCTGGAGGTGTAACGGCGAGATTTATGCTGGGTTGCTCGTTCAAAGTCACGAATAGGTTGAGCAGTCCCCCAGAGCCTGAGCCGTAACGCATCACTTCAATGTAGTAGGTTGTTCCCCCGTTAAGAGTGAGAGCCAGAGACGACTGACTCCCCATGCCACTGTTATCATCACAACCCTGATTGGTAAGCGATCCGAATGTGCCGGTCCACACAGCCAAAACCGTGTCGTAATTACTCCCATCGGTGGTGATGATGTAGTTGCCGGTGGTAGCCGGCGTATAGCGATACCACACGCTGCGTGACTGCTTCGGTGTGCTGGTAGAACCACAAGGAGTATGAGGGTCGTTCCCCTGGGTGGTAGCATTGGCCGTATTAAAATTCGTAATTATAAACGGTAGGCTCCAAATAGTAGTTCTGTTGTCGAAATCGTCGTTTGCCGGGCCGTTACGATAATCAATTGTGTTCTGAAAGATACTCATGACTGGGCCAGCGCTGGTGTTATTATGCCCGCGTGATTTCCAAGCTGACCAGTACTGGCTGAAGTTGTTGTCGTTTTGGTGGTAGAGGGTGTCCCAGATGTTGATGATGCCGCCGTCCGAGTATTGGTCGTCATTTTCGTTGCTGGTATCGAGGATATCCCACAGGGCGCCGGCTACACGACCTTCCACGTCGTCGCCCTCGTCCCAGGTGAAGGAGCCCCAGGTCGGGTTTTCCAAATTCAAACTGGAACCATCCGCCCAGCGGTAGACCGGGTCATTGTTGACCGCCAATGGCAAGAAGTTGGCCCAACCTTCTGTCCAGGCACAGTTAACATGACTGGATAACTGTACATAATGCGGATTAGGACAATACGTCGTTGGCATCCAGTTACCATATACGTTATACATAATATTGTGACCGTATTCGTGACTGACCACAGTATTAGATAGGGGGTCCACTCCGGCGAGATGGATATTTCCACCACGCGAATAATAAGTGCCGTCGGTGCTGTCAATCTTCCACTCTACGGTACCAGCTCCGGCCGTCTCTTGAGGACTCTGCGACGAACCGGTACCGAACCAGATGTACCGCCAGGTGTCATTCAGATCACGCTGAATCCAGTAGGCTCGTTCATATGTAGAGCCGTTGGTGGAAACCCAGGAGCCAATGTCATGGGTACCATCGGAAAAGACGTGAACGCCAGTTTGGGTGCCAAAGGTATTATAGACGTTATTGCTGGTGCCCCAATCGGGATTTACTACGGCCAAAACGTCGTCATACGGATTGTATTTGATATATGAATACATCACCGTGCGCACCCCCACCGAACCCGGATTGGTGACCGGACCACAAGAGTAGTAGCCATCAGGACTGGTATAGCACCAAGCCAGATGATTGCCGTTGTCGCCCCGAACGAGTTCGATGATGAATTCTAAGGCAGGAATATAGTTATCATCCCGGTCGTAGTAGCCCCAACGACCCGTTACTGTCAGATCACCCTGGACTGTAATCTCAGTAGATGTAACATGCGTCTCGTTGGCTGCGGATGGATCAACACTCGGTGGTGGCTCAACAGCCTGACCTTGAGAGGGTGGGGCCGATTGCTCCTTGGCTTCGTCGATTATCTGACCGTCCCCAGATTCGATGAGCTCACCGAGTTGATATCGGTTTTCAGGGGCAACGGGGGCAAAACCGTCTTTGCTATCCTTCTGGCTAATTGACAGATACAGTTCCGCCAGATCACCCCACGAGTTTTCGGCGTCAATAACCCGGCGAGCCCGGCAGAAAACAGCCGCATCGCCCGGGGCATCAAAGACAACTGTTGCTGTGAAAATGATGGGGGTGCCAGCCAGGAGATCACCTTGCCAGTTCAGATCACCGCTAACTAATCGGCTGTTGGCGGGCAATTCGATTTGGGCGGTCGTATTGGGAGCGTCCAGCACACTTGAGATCTCGCAAGTGAGTGTGGCTGGTTGTCCCACGGGTGGATAGTCATCAATAGTCAACATCGCCTGAATGGGGGTGGAGACATCCTCCATAATACCTGGACCAGGTCTGGCTCCTTGAGCCAAAACTTGGTTCTCACTACGCCCATTCGTCGGAGTGATGGCGCCATCAGGCGAAATAATGAGCAGTGTTAGTATCAACACTGTAGTGGTTAGGAATTTCTGAATAGTATTAGAATTTGACCAAAACATAGTATCCCTCCTCATATTTATATGTGTGTATGGCGGTGCCAGCCCGCCGCAAAATTATGGTGATGGTTCAACTGGCGGAGGTGATGGAACTTCCTCGCCAGAAGATCGTGGCGGTGGTTCTGTTGGGAAACCAACGTGACCACCCTCTTCAGAAACATGGAGATAGATGTAGGCTGCATCTCCCCAGACATCTCCGTTGCCCACTTCGTGTCGGGCTTTGGCCTCAATTGTCCAATTTCCTTCACTCTCAAAAATGATCGTAGCTTGAAGTGTGTGTGGTTCTTCCGGTTCAAGATCACCTGTCCATTCCAGATCACCCTCAATTAAAGCAGCCCCATCCGGTAAGGTAATGGTCGCCGTCGTTCCCGGCGCTGCTAGAATGGAAGAGAAAGTGAAAGTCAGGTCGACCGGCTCGTTCAGCCCGGGAGTTTTAGAGAGAATCAAACGGCTCGTGATTGGTGTAGAGGGGTTAGAAGGGGCAGACTCAATCCGTTCCGGCGTCTCTGATTGAGGAACAGTCGTGGGAGAGATTGTCGTGGTGGGCGATTGTTCAGTCACTGTTGGCGAGGCAGATACGGTGGCAGGATGTTGGGAAGAAGAACTGGTCACCGTTGCCGCTGGTGGCGAAATTGTTGGAGTGGCCAGGGGTGGCTTAGAAGGAGTTTCTGGTAATGATGAGGTCAGCCTACAGGCTATCAAAGTTACTATCCATAATAATAAGAAAGAGTTTATTGGTACTGTTCGTCTCAACATAATCTTAACCAATCATAAACATTGTTATAGGACTTCATGCTTCTCAGATTCAGTTTATCACCGGTTCCGATTCGTACTCTACGCGACTGCGGAAAGGTAAGCGGCTGGGATTGTTGGTCGGTGTAGGGGAGATAACAATAAGACAGGGCTTTCCCAAAGCTATTATCATTATACCATAAAAAGCAGCCTCTAACATTTCAGTTTAAATTTCAAAAAAAATTCATTTGAAATAATTTAGTCAGAGCTAACTTTTAATTTAGAAGTGCCTAAATTTTTCGCTCTTCGTAGCATTTTTTCCCTGACCCCACGATATAATGTACCCTCCCCAGACAAAGGTTGGTACCTGGCGAGAACCCGACATGCCCCACCCAGCACGTCGGACTCTCGCCGATCTTAAGGCATTAATACTTGCCCAAACCAAAACCGTTGGACTCAGGTTATCAACATAACTTACGCAATTAGTGCTGCTTCTACTAGCTTAACTTATTTGTCTACAGCGTGCTTGACAGCCCACCGAGATTATATCAACAAATTGATGACATTTCTGACAATGGATTTCAAAAAAAATTCATTTGAAATAATTTAGTTGAAGCTAAATTTTTATGTAAGGTAAACTAAATTTGGTGGATTGATTAACTGAACCAAACCCAAATAAGAAGACGAGGATGTTAATCCTCGCCTTTTTATCTTAGGTCCTGTGCTGATCAGGCTTCGCTTTCGGCCCCGCCTTTGCCCCGGCTGACCGCCTGGGAGACCGACTCTTTACCCCGGCTAATGGCCTCGGTGGCGCTCTGTTTACCCTTTTCCAGGGCCCCTTTGCCTTTTTCTTGCAAAGTAGCTACCTGCTCTTTGCCTTTTTCTTGTAAGGTGGTTACCTGCTCTTGCAACGTAGTCACTTGGTCTTGCAAGGTGGTAATCTGCTTTTGGACCCGTTGGCGGGCCTCTAAAACGCCTTCTTCGGCCCGGTCTTTGAATTCAAGGCTTTTGTCTCTAAGTTGGGCCCGGGTTTCTTCACCGGATTGTGGGGCCAATAGCAAGGCCAGAGCGGCTCCAACCAAACCACCGATAACCAAACCGGCAAAGAATTCCGCTCCACCCCCATTTCGATCTGCCATAATTTATTACTCCTTTCAATTTTACTTGGTATTGTTTTGACGTTAGCTTGTTGAACGTTGAACATTAAACATGCTAACGTTCAACGTAAGAATATCATTTCCGCCGGAACAGGGACCGGGTAATGGCCTGGACGGCCGCGATCGTGCTGGCTGTGTTGATGACCGGTTGCGCCGCGTGATCGCTCAAGAAAGTGGCTGTGCCCTGGACCGTACTCATCGTGCCTTGCAATCTGACCAGGACTGGCTTGATTTCCCGGTCAAGGAGTTGCACCAGGTCATTGACTTTGATCACCAGATAGACGGTAATCACCACCAAGGCAATCAACAATAGAATAATGACAAAAGCGCCTAGCCCCAGGAAAATAATGAAAATATCGCGCAAAACAGCGGCGGCTGCGGGGTTAAAAAAGAGCCATACCCCAATACCCCCGAAGATCAGGATAATGACCAGAGCGACAATCACCCCATAAATAATGGGGCGTTTATCGACCGGCTTGGGCGATAATTCAGGCGGACGTTCCTTTGGCTCCGGGACACTCGGCTCAACCACTTCGGAGTCCACGGACACCGGCGGCAGTTCGGACGAATGATCATTCGTGTCAACGTGCCTCGATTCTACCATTTGAGAAGCGTTTTTTTCTATAGACATTAGTCTGTTTCTTTAGCCTTATTGGTGGAATTGATTGCACCATTGTATCACATTTTGAGGAATGTGCCACTCGTTGACTTGATATAATAGAAATTTTCTTTGGTTAACTTAACATCATTAAGCCAGTATACCCCACTTATGTCCTTAAATCCAGTGACAAATATCACTATTAAGGTGGACAAATAGCACCTTCTGGCTGACGTGCTTCTAAATTTTAAGCCATTGGATGACAAACAGGCTGATCCAACTTATGATGGTGGCCTCTACCACATGTAAAGAGCCGATGAGAAAAAACTCCAATCCCATTAAGTTGCCCACAGCCTGGCCGAAGGCGAAACCGATAATGCCGGTGCAAAAATAAATGACCAGGTCTTGGAAGCTTTTTCCTCGCCAGAGATGAAACAGGGTGCCGTAAATGGCCCCAAGTATCAATGAAAGCAGCCAGTTGGGAGGCATAGGCAATTAAATCGCTTGCTCGATAATTCCACCGCCCAGCACGCGTTCCCCCTGAAAGAAGACCACGGCCTGACCGGGGGTGATATCGCGCAGGGGAGTCATAAAAGTTAAGTGAGCCCGGGCCTTGGGCAGTGGGGTTAACTTGGCCTCAATCTCTTTCGCTTTGTAGCGGATTTTAGCCGTGATTTTTGTATCAGGCCCAGGAGGTTGACCGCTAATGTAAGTGACCTGCCCGGCAATGAGTTCCTGCTGCCCCAACTCCTCTACCGTACCGGCAATCAGGCTGTTGGTGGCTATATTCTTGTTCAAAACATACATAGCCTGGGGCGCACTGATTCCCAACCCTTTGCGTTGGCCAATGGTATAGAAGGCCAGTCCTTTGTGCTGGCCCAGCACCTCACCGGCCGTGTTGAGAATAGGACCTGGTTGAACCACCTGCGGGGCATGACGCTGCAAAAAGGCCCGGTAATCCCCTTCACCCAAAAAGCATAAATCCTGGCTGTCGGGTCGATTAAAGACAGGCAACTGTTTGTCTGCGGCGATTTGCCGGATTTCGCTTTTGCTGTAACGGCCCAGCGGCAGCAGAATGCGGGCCAGCCGTTCCTGAGTCATCGTGTATAGTACATAGCTCTGATCTTTACCGGGGTCGATGCCTTTGAGCAACTGATACAAGCCATTCGCTCCTTTCTGTATTCTGGCATAGTGACCGGTGGCCAGATAATCCCCCCCTAGATGCATGGCCTCGTCGAGCAGTCGATCGAAACGAATGTCCCGATTACAGACCACACAAGGATTGGGCGTAATGCCTTGCGCGTAGCCATCGATAAAGAAATCCACTACGGTTTTCTTGAACAGTTCTTTGTAATCACGTACGTAAAAGGGAATGCCCAGGGTATCGGCCACCCGGCGGGCATCAACGATGGCATCGGGGGTGCAGCAGCGATTGGCCGCGCCGCCCGGCTCTGCCCACAGGCGCAACATCAGCCCAATGACCTCATAACCCTGCTCGACCAGCAGAGCCGCCGCCACGGAGCTATCCACACCGCCGCTCATGGCCACGACGACACGTTTGGGATGGGAGGGGGAATGGCTATTGGGGAAATCTTTCTCCATACTAAGACTCGTATAAGGTCCGTATTGCGTGTTGCGTGTTGCGTATTCCATATCTTATCACGCAACACGTTCAATAGGCAGGATTTAACTGCCGGATTTTTTCAATGATGTTGGGCAGTACTTCCAGTACCTTGTCAATCTCGGCCTCGGTGGTTTGCCTGCCCAGGCTTAAACGCAAGGCTTCCAGGGCCAGCTTATGGGGGATACCCATTGCGGTCAGCACGTGGCTGGGTTCCGGCATACCAGTGGTACAGGCACTACCGCTGGCGGCTTGGATGCCGGCCATATCCAGGTGCATCAAGATGGCATCGGCCTCGCAGCCGGCAAACACAAAGCTGGCGCTATTGGGCAATCGCCTGGTCGGATGGCCGGTTAATTGGCTGTCAGGAATGGCTTGCAAAACCCCGTTAATCAGTTTATCTCGCAGAGCAGCCTGCCGCTCATTTTCAGTGGGGCGATAGCTTTGCACCAAGGCCATCGCCCTGGCAATGCCGACAATGTAGGGCACGTTTTCGGTGCCGGGTCGCCGGTTGTGCTCGTGGCTACCGCCGGTAAGGATAGGCAGGAGGGGCGTATTTTTGCGCACGTACAGAATACCAACCCCTTTGGGCGCGTAAATTTTGTGGCCGGAAATGGCCAACAGATCGACATTCAAGGTGTTCACATCCAGCAGCTCATAGCCAGCCGCCTGGACTGCATCGGTGTGGAAGGGGATGCCCCGCTCCCGAGCCAGGGCCCCAATGCCGGCCACCGGTTGCAACGAGCCGACCTCGTTATTGGCATACATGACGCTGATGAGGACGGTCTCGGGCCGGATAGCAGCCGCAATATCAGCCGGATTGACGATGCCATACTCGTCAACCGGCACCACGGTTTGCTCAAAGCCAAACCTGTCGCAGAGTTGGTTAATGGTGTGACTGACCGCATGATGTTCAATGGGAATGGTAATTAAATGGTTGCCTTTCCCGGCTTGTTTTTGGGCCCAGGCCACCCCCCGAATGGCCATATTATCGCTCTCTGTGCCGCAGGCGGTAAAGACAATCTCCCTGGGCGAGCAGCCCAAAATATCGGCCACCTGCTGCCGGGCCTGGTCAATCGCCCGGGCGCTGCCCCGGGCTTGCTGATGCAGACCAGAGGCGTTGCCGTAAATTTCGGTAAAGTAAGGTAACATGGCCTCAACCACTTGCGGAGCGGTCGGGGTAGAGGCCGCATGGTCTAAATAGATTGTTGGTTTTTCAGTCATCTGTGCTTTAATTTCCCGTTTCAACAAAAATTGGGATCACTCTGACGCCGGTCTCTTTATCCTCGTAGATTATTTCATACTTGTTCCGGTTGGCATCATCGACGTATTCCACAAAAAACACCAGGGTAATCTCGGCCAGTTGCAACTGCTGCCCATAGCGGGCCGCCTGTTTTAAAGCTTCTTTATAGCCAAATTCGTCGGTAAAACTTTTTACTTCAAGACCGTACACCTGGTCGCTATATTTAATGATCAGATCTATCTTGCCATTGCCCGTTGGAAATTCAAGATAAACTTGCCCTTGTCTACTTCTCAGAAACTCGGCCAAAAACATGTACAAATTAAAATGATAAACCGCTTCATAGATGCGTAAATCGGCTTTGCGGGGTGCGTCCTTTAACAACCAATCCCGGTTCTTTTTCAGATAGCGTTCATATCGCCGCATCAGGTTTTTGATATTCAGGCTATCAACGGTGATAGTATCCTCAAGATTTTCAAAGGGTTCATATAGCCGGCCCATCTCCGTGAAGAGTTCGGTGGAAAAATAGTTAAATAATTTGACAATGGCACATTAAGGTGGTGAATTAGCCGATGCTCTTTGGCGGTTGAATCGGCTCTTACGTGAGCGAGAGCGGTTGACCAAGTGTTTGGTTACTTGTGAGACAGCCTCTTGGGGCGTAGGCTGTGGCAAAGGCATAGCAGCCCGCAGCAAGGTTCGGATGTTAGCCATAGAAAGAGCAGGTAATAGCTCCAAGTCAAACTGTTGGAACAAGGCCGGGTCAGGGAAGTGCTTGCGAGTCCAATCCCACTTGGTTTGAGCCACGAACCAGGCAGCCAGGATAACCAAAGCCAAATGGTGCAGCCAAGCGCGATATTTGCGGGCGATCAACTCATCCCAACCCAATTCCGACTTGGCCTCTTGGTTGGCCCGTTCCACAAAATAGCGTTGACATTTGAGCCAGGCCAAATACTCAAGGGAGGTATCAGCCGGAGCGTTGCTGAGAGAATAGTTGTATCGTTTCTTGGTTTCGCGTCGGATGACCAACCATTCCTCGACAGGTTCTGCTTTGCCTTCTCGCAAGGTCCAAACTCGACGCATGGCAAAGGGGTCATTCAACTCGCCTCGTTCGGTGGGACGGACCCGGATGTTTTGCCAAGTGGTATCGGCACGACGAGCAACTTGAGAGACAGGATAGGACTTGACCCCATTGAGAACCTGTAACCGGGTGGGTTTGGGTCCCCGACGGCCAGGCTTGGGTTCTGGTATGCCCAGAACCGGTTTCTCCAAATAGACCTGGGTGTTGTGGGGGACATCAGCCATATAGATAATCCCCGCTGCATCGGTTTTGTCCCGTAGCCAGGTACTGCGACCATACACATCATCAAAGGCCACGGCCTCAAAGGGCAGTCCCCTGGCTTGACTTCGCTCAATCATTGTCCAACCCAATTCGATTTTGGTTCTGAACTCCCGTTCCGGCGGAAGCCCCACCTGCTGGCGTTCCTTGGCCATCTCAGGCGTAAACCAGTGTTCTGGCAGGAACAATTCTCCATCCACCCAATTCCAGAAGAGCCGATTAGCTTGGCTCAAATTGGCATAAGCCAGAAAGACCCCCATCTGGCTCATCTCTACTTTGCCCAGTCGTCCATTGTACTGCCGTCCAGCACCAGCCGATTTGTCGCCTGCCTTTTCATCGGCGCTCTCATCCAGCAGCAAGACACTCCCCTGTTGCAGTTCTGGGATGGCTTTGAGCTCTTCCTGAACCTGGGCTATGGTCATCTCCCCCGACCAAGGCGAGTTCGACATAAAGTGTTGGATATTCTCCCCGGCCACCCCTGTCGCCGCCCCAATGTTGGTATAGTTCCGTTTCGTTTCCATCCGCAACAAACCACTCAGATAGTGATAGGCATACCTGCCCATATTTCGGGTTTTGGTTCGGAAACACTCATGGTAACCTTGCCAGAAGCTGTGCAATCGTTCAGGCAGTTCCAGGCTCATCTCCGGGGTAAGCCCCCA
>DAOUMU010000541.1:0-16063 GCA_034409055.1 Anaerolineae bacterium | reverse complement strand
TCGTTGCCACTGGGCTGTTCACAAGTGGTCTGATTTTTGTGACAGCGTCTTAACTTTTGGTCTTGCTCCTCTGTCACCGGCTAAATTATGAAATTTACCATCTTTTGCGTTTTACACCCATGCTGTCCTACCAATCAAAATTTGCCTTACAATGTAGTAGTTACGTTGAGTCAAAAAAGGGCGTATAGAACGCCCTTTTTTCTGCCGATAGTCAGTGCCAACGACCAGCTTTACGAAATTAAATTCAACTGGTCATCCAATTCCCTGTCTTTATACTCCCGCCCCTTATCCGGGTGGGGGTCTTTCACCAGGCTGTAGATCTGCCGACCTTCGTGATCTTCGGGTAAATATTCGGTAATAGGCAGGCCCTCTTGGCTGACAAAGAGCAGGCAGTGACAATATTTCCACTTCTTCATCTCGTTGCACGCGCAAAACCAGCGGCGGCTTTTAATTTCTGCTTCTTTGTCAGGATAAAAGTTACAGGGACAGAGAGGACGGCCCAGGGTGTCCATATGATGGGCCAAACCTAGAATGACCCCTTCAGTGACGTTGTGGTCAGGATGAAAATAGGCACCGCTTTTGGCCTTATATTTCTCCGCATATTTCCACATCTTTTGTATATTTTTTTCACTGGGTTGGTCCATCACATAGAGCGCCCCTTCTTGACATCTACATGATCATTTCTTAGTCTTGTCCGGTCAGAAATGCGTTTAATGCTTCCTCTTCGTCCCAGGTTTCGTCTAGCTCTTTAACAATCGCCGTCGCTACTTCGGCAGCCGTGCCATCTCGTTCTTGCTCTTTGCCCCACTTAAACATAGAAGTGTAAGCAGCGGCACTGGTTTGCCCGGCACGCAAGGAGGCTCTCTCAACAGCCTCCTGAAAACGGACTGGTAAATTTTCCCTCACCGTTCCATTTACATCAGTGGCTTTTACCCCTAAGGGAATGTGTTCCCAATACAAAATTTGATATCGCGCCATCTATTTTTTAGTGCCTCCTTACTTGATGTCATTAATGATTAAACAAATTTACCAAAATTTATATAGAAGCTCCAATTGAGGCATGACATCGCGAACGTTAGATGCTATAATCAGTAGATCCAATTTTTGCGGAGCACCCACAGGGCATAATAGAGACACGCTTCGCGTCAAACACTTGCACCTGCGCCGCCAGTGCAGGTATGTCGAACTTCGCCGTATCTGAAGATGCTGGTTTATGCCCTCTGGGTGCTCTTCAAATTTGGATGCACTGATAATACTCAATTCGCGTGTTAGTTTACACTTGCCAGTCTAAAATTGCAACTTTTTGAATAGCATAAGATGAGAGTTTGATTAAAAAGACCGGTGTTGGCTTGAAAAATCTTTGGCTATTTATTAAAATTAACCTTAGTGGCGAAGGGATTAGTTGCGCTATCAGAACGCAGCTAATCTGTTTTTTTTTGAAAGTATGCTGTAAACAGGAAAAATAACCTGGCAGGATGCCGGGCATATCCAAAATCTTTGAAGCCAGTTCAAAATTGTCACTTGGAGGCCCAATAACATAATTATGGAAATGATAACCATTCGTGAGCTTAACCAAAAAGTAGAAAGAGAAGCCCTCTTTCTACAAGACCTGTTGGCAGAAGTTAACAAGGTCATTGTTGGCCAGGAGAAATTGGTAGAACGATTGTTGATTGGTCTCCTGGCCGATGGTCATATTTTATTGGAAGGGGTACCAGGTCTGGCCAAAACTTTAGCCGTTAAAACGCTGGCTCAGGCGGTACAGGCCAAATTTCAACGTATTCAATTCACCCCCGATTTATTACCGGCTGACCTGATCGGCACAGAAATATACAACCCCCGTACCAGCGAATTCATTCCCTACCAGGGGCCAATCTTTGCCAACTTTATTTTGGCCGATGAGATCAACCGGGCGCCGGCTAAAGTACAGAGTGCCTTACTGGAGGCGATGCAGGAGCGACAGGTAACGATTGGGGGAGAAACCTATCCTCTGGAAGATCCCTTTTTGGTATTAGCCACCCAGAATCCCATTGAGCAGGAAGGGACTTATCCCCTGCCTGAAGCCCAGGTGGATCGCTTTATGCTAAAGGTAATCGTTGATTATCCCTCTCGAGATGAAGAGCGGCTGATTATGGACCGCATGACTCGTCCTGAGTTACCTCAAGTCAGGCCGGTCATTCACCCGGCCGATTTGCTGCATGCTCGTCAGGTGGTGAACCAGATTTACGTTGACGAGAAGATCAAAGAATACGTCCTGGATCTGGTTTTTGCCACCCGCCAGCCTGGCCAAAATGGCCTGACCCATCTACAACCATTGATTGACTTTGGCGCCTCACCCCGGGCCACTATTTACACCATTATGGCTGCTCGCGCTCACGCTTTTCTCAATGGGCGTGGCTTTGTGACCCCCGAAGATATCAAACAAATCATTCCCGACGTGCTGCGTCATCGCATTGTGATTAGCTACGAAGCCGAGGCCGAAGAAGTTACCAGTGCCGACATTGTCCAAACTATTTTAGATCACATTGAAGTACCATAGGAATGGCGAATGATGAATGGCGAATAATCATTGGTCATTCGCCATTCGCTCATTCGCCATTCGCAGATTCGCCATTCGCTATGTTGACACCTGAACTGATCAAAAAAATTCGTCGTATTGAGATACATACCCGCCACCTGGTAAACGATAGTTTTGCCGGTGAATATCACGCCATCTTCAAAGGGCAAGGGATGGAATTTGACGAAGTGCGCCCTTACCAGGCCGGTGACGAAGTACGTACCATCGATTGGAATGTGACGGCCCGTATGGGTGAACCTTTTGTTAAGCGTTACATCGAGGAGCGGGAGTTAACCGTGATGCTGTTGGTCGATGCCAGTGGCTCCGGGCAGTTTGGTACGGCCGATCGCTTTAAGCGGGAAATTGCGGCCGAGTTGGCTGCTGTGCTGGCTTTTTCAGCCATCACTAATAATGACAAAGTAGGGCTGCTCATCTTTACCGACCGGCTGGAGCTTTTTATCGCCCCTCGTAAAGGCCGTCGCCACGTTTTGCGTCTCATTCGTGACTTGCTGGCCTTTGAGCCGGTTGGCTATGGGACAGATTTGAAGCTGGGCCTGGATACGATCAATCACATGCTCAAGCGGCGAGGCATTGTATTTCTCATTTCAGACTTTCTAACTCCCCCGGAGAACTATCGTTCCGCTTTACAAATCACTAATCGCCGTCACGATGTCATTGCTGTCACCCTCAACGATCCGCGCGAATACGATGAGTGGCCTGACGTTGGCTTGTTGGCTTTGGAAGATGCTGAAACAGGGCAGGTACAGTGGATTGATACCAGTAACCGCCAATGGCGAAAAGCTTTTGCCGACCAGGTGGCCGAGTTACAATTAGCCCGCAATCGCGTTTTTCGCAAAGCCAAGGTGGACCGCGTTGACATTACAACCAATGCCGACTATGTTATCCCCCTGACCACTTTTTTTGAAAGACGAGCTCGACGTTTGCGACGGTAATGAAACAGATGAATTGCCCACCTGAACAGTTGAACTTAATCCATAATATGCAACACGTAACAGGCAACAGGTATTGCGTATTGCATGTTGCGTATCAAATATTAAACACTATTTTACTTTTAACCCTGCTGACAATCTTGCTCCCCTTCCCTGTTGCTGCCCAAGCTCCTGACGCCGAGGTTGACTTTTTTATAAAATCCTCGGATGGGGACAAAGCCCTGACCGTTGGGGACCAGATAACCCTGCGCTTAGAAACTACTCACCCGGCTGATTCCCGGGTGGTTTTGCCCCAGCTAGAGGAGCAGTGGCAAGCCTTTGAGGTGATTAGCCAGAGTCCACCGGAAATTGTCGATAACGGGGATGGTACAGCCACCACCGGTAAAGATATTGTGGTGACCCTTTTTCGACCGGGGCAGTATCAAACGCCAAAATTGATTGTCACTCATCGCCAGGCGGATGGTTCTGTAGAAGAGTTAGCCGCACCGGTGATTCCGATTAATATAACCACTGTTTTAACCGAGGATACCGAGCTGCGGGACTTAAAACCACAGGCTGAACTGCCTATACCGCCAATATGGCCCTGGGTTGTGGCCGGCTTATTGTTGGCCATATTGGCGATGGGCTTGTTGGCCGGGGCAGCCTTGTGGTTGTATCACCGTTGGCAAAAGCGGGTGATCCCGGAACCAGAACCGGTGCTGGTCATTGATACGCGCCCGCCGGAGGTGGTGGCTCATGCCGAATTGGATCGCATTGAGGCTTTGAATCTGCCCGCCTACAACCGGATTAAAGAACATTATACCCTGGTGGCTACTTGTCTGCGTCGTTACATTGAAGGTCGCTATCAAATACCGGCCCTTGAACAAACTACCAGTGAATTACGTAATGCTTTCAGAAAATCATCCTCCGTGTCGATGCAGGATATCAGTGGTTTTATGAGTATTCTCTCAGAAAGTGATCTGGTGAAATTCGCCCGTTATACCCCTCAGGCTGATGACATTAATGGGTTGGTGAACAAGGCCCGGGTCGTGGTCGATACCACCACCCCTCAGCCTGAACCAGAGTTGGCGACAACACCCGAAGAGGTGGTTCCATGATCTGGCGTTTTGCCTCACCGTGGTTGTTCTCTTTGCTGATCGTACCGATTTTGTTGGCGCTCTTGCCCTGGTTAGCTCGCCGCCGGACCCGGCCAGCCACGCTGCAATACTCTGATGTCCGCTTAACCATGCACCGGTCGCCTTCGTTGCGGCAACGGGGGCTTTTTATTCTGCCGGCCCTGCGCTTCCTGGCTTTAGCCATCTTAGTTGTAGCCCTGGCCCGACCCCAATCCGGCAACGCCCGTGAAATCATTACAGGCGAAGGGATTGACATTGCCATTGTCCTGGATATTTCGGGCAGTATGGCTTCGCTCGATTTTGAACCGAACCGACTGGGAGCGGCCAAGCGGGTTATTCGTGAGTTTATTCAAGAACGCCAATATGACCGTATTGGCCTGGTTATTTTTGCCACCGAGGCTTTTAGCCAGGTGCCGCCGACGCTCGATTATCAGGTATTGGAACGGGTTCTCGATGAAACGCGAGTTTCATGGGATATTGGCCTGGATAGCGGCACGGCAATCGGCCTGGGGTTGGCCAACGGAGCTAACATGTTACGTGATTCGGATGCCGATAGCCGGGTGATGGTGCTCCTCACGGATGGGGCCAACAACTCGGGCCAGATTGATCCCCTGACTGCGGCCGAAATTGCCAAGGCGTTGGACATTCGGGTGTACACGATTGGCGCCGCCCGTCCCGGACCGGCCGCTTTGCCCTTTCCCGACGGCCATATTGAGTATCGAGACTCTGAAATTGATGAAGAAGCCTTACGCCAGATCGCCGATATTACCGGGGGCCTCTATTTCAGGGCCGAGGACGCCCGGGGTTTGCGAGAAATCTACGATACGATTAATCAGTTAGAACGCTCACAGGTCGAAGTCAGAACCTTTACTCGTTATCGTGAGTTGGCTGTCTGGTTAATTTTGCCGGCCGGTTTTCTATTAGCCCTGGAAATGTTACTACGTCGAACCTTATTTAGAACCATACCATGAGCGAATGGCGAATTGGCGAATGGCGAATAGTTAACTGCAAATAATCATTCGCTTATTCGCCATTTATTTGCACATTCGAATATTCAAGAAAATGGATTTTGCGCAACCTACTTATTTAACCTACTTTATTCCATTACTGTTTATGGGCTTGCTGCTGGCTTTTTTGGCCAAACGTAAAGAAGCGGCTATTGCGCGGTTGGGCAGGCCCGAGTTGATTGCTAAATTGAGTGCCACGGTTAACTGGTCAGGCCGGCGGTGGAAAACAGGGCTTTGGTTTATCGCCCTGGCCTTTTTGATTATCGCCCTGGCTCGACCACGGTGGGGTAGTCGGGTAGAATATATCGAGCGACAAGGGGTCGAAATTATGGTCGCTTTGGATGTGTCGCAAAGTATGCTGGCCGAAGACCTGAAGCCCAATCGCCTGGCCCGGGCCAAATTAGAAATTACCGAGTTGATGGATCGCCTGGAGGGCAATGAGTTGGGCCTGGTCCTTTTCTCCGGGGCCGCTTTTGTTCAATTTCCACTGACTTCGGATTTTGCTACCGCCCGTACTTTTCTGGATGCAGCCCAGCCCGGTATTATCTCCCGGCCCGGTACAGCCATTGCCGAAGCGATTGAAATTGCGATGACCGGCTTTAATGAAGAACGCTCCACCCAGAAAGTCATTATTTTACTTACCGACGGCGAAAATCACGAAGGAGATGTTTTGCAAGCCACGCAGAAAGCAGTCGATGTGGGCATCATCATTTACACCATCGGTTTTGGCTCTCCCAGGGGAGAGCCTATTCCAGAATATAATGGCCTGGGTGAGTTGGTCAACTACAAGCGAGACCGGCAGGGTGAAATTGTGCTGACCCGCCTGGATGAGACTACCCTGCAACAAATTGCTCTGCTCACTGATGGGCGTTACTTCCGCGCCGCGGCCGATGGCCGCGAAGTTGGTTTCCTGGCCGATGCCATTAACGAACTGCAAACCACTAATCTGGAGAGCCGTTTTGAAACGCGACGTATCGAGCGCTTCCAATGGTTCCTGATAGCGGCCATTGTCGCTTTGACCATCGTTGAATTGATTCCGGAGCGGTTGTTGCCCAAATCGGCTGCCGGCCAGGTAAGGACCTATCTGGCCCAGGAGGAAATCAAATGAAGCAAACACAATTACCGATTCTCATAATGATTTTGCTGTTTCTGACTGCTTGCGGTTCATCTGCTGCCCGCTATAATAATCAAGGCAACAAAGATTTTACGAGCGGACAATATGATGAAGCACTGGATAATTACACCTCTGCTCAACTTGAGGCCCCCGACTTGGCCGAGCCTTACTATAACGCCGGCAACGCCTTTCACCGTAAAGGGGACGCGGAGGCGTCCATTGCCCAAACAGAACAATCATTACGCACAGCGGAAGACGAACTGGCTGAACAAGCTCACTATAACCTGGGTAATACCTACTTTCGGATCGAAGATTGGCCGGCAGCCATAGAGCAATATGAAGAGGCGTTGCGTTTGAATCCAGATGATCTGGACGCCAAACACAATCTGGAGTTGGCTCTACAGAAGTTACAGGAACAACAGCAACAACAGCAACAACAACAGCAGCAGCAACAAAGTGGTCAGGGTAATCAAGAGCAGCAAGAGCAGGGAGGCCAACAGGGTCAGCAACAGCAGCCACAACAGGGTCAACAGGATAACCAAGAACAAGAACAAGGGCAAGGGCAGCAGGATAACCCGAGTGGAGGCGGCCAGGGCCAGCAAGAGGAGGAACAGCAGCAATCAAGGCCAACTGAACTTTCTCCAGAAGAAGCTGAACAGTTGCTCGATGCTTTAGGTCAGAACGACCAGACGTTACAAGAGCGTTTGCAACAGGGATTTTTTGCCCCGGGGGCTCCCCCGGAGCAGGATTGGTGAAGATTATACCAAAAGATAGGGGCATGAGAATACAGGAAACGCTTTAAGAGAGGATATGATGAGCATAATGGTTCATCGCATCAGACATCACCTATCATCTGTCGCCTGTTTCAAAATCATCGTCATTTTATTGTTTGCTCTCTTCACCATGGCCTCTCTTTTTAAGGGGGTGGGGCTGGCCCTGGCTCAATCCCCCATTACGGCTGAAGTGGATCGTACCTCTCTGGCTGTCGACGAGCAACTGGTACTCACGGTCACCGTCACCGGTGATTTTCTAAATATTCCCACTCCTGATCTGTCTCAATTGACCGATTTTAGGGTGGTTGGTAGTAGCACCTCCACCCAAGTCAGTATTATTAATGGCCAACTCACCTCTCAGGGCAATTTCGTCTATCGTCTGCAACCCTTACGGGAGGGTAACCTGGTTATCCCTTCTCTCGGCGTTGAGATTGATGGTCAAATCTATCAAACTGGCCCCATCAATATCGATGTCGTCGCTGGCAGAACCACCCCGGTTTCACCACCTGGCGAGGACCTTCCCTCTACCGAGGCCCCCAATACGTTGCATGGAGAGAACTTTTTTGTAGAAGCCGAGGTCGATAGCCCTACGCCTTATCTTGGTCAGCAAATTGTCTATACCTTCAGGCTTTATCAGGCGGCTGACTTTCTGGGCCAGCCGGATTATCAGCCGCCCCCTTTTATCGATTTTTGGGGGCAAACCGTCTTATCCCAACCTCAGTACAACACCACGGCTGCCGGGCGAAATTATTTAGTAACCGAGATTAAAACCGCCCTCTTTCCGGCC
Source organism: Anaerolineae bacterium (assembly GCA_034409055.1). Taxonomy (GTDB): domain Bacteria; phylum Chloroflexota; class Anaerolineae; order 4572-78; family J111; genus DAOUMU01. Next base: position 7,763 of record DAOUMU010000541.1, on the reverse strand, counting down.
AACATTGGCCCGGTAACCATTGCTCCGGCCAAATTTATCATCCCTGGTGGTTTGTTTCAACCGGATATCGTGCTGGAAACAGAGTCAGTTACGGTAAACGTGCAATCATTGCCTGAAGGGGCGCCGGCTGAATTTAGCGGGGCTGTGGGCCAATTTCAAATTAAGGCACACCTGAGCCAGGCCGAAGGCAAAGTCGATGAGCCACTTACCTTAGTCGTGGAAATAGAAGGGGCCGGTAACATTGAAGTTTTGACCGAACCGGTCCTGCCTGAACTACCTAACTGGCGCGTGTTTGATAGCCATCCTTCGACCACGATTGAAGTTCAAGGTGAGAGTGTTTACGGTATACGCCGTTTTGAGCGGTTAATTGTACCGAGCCAATCCGGTGAACAAACCATTCCGCCGATTAGTTTTAGCTATTACGATCCCCAGGTTGGTGAGTATCGTACGGTCGGCTCCGATCCCATCCTCATCACCATTCACCCTGGCGAAGCGGATTCCCTGTCCTCTTCGACAACCGTGATTGGCCCTGATAAACGGCCCATCACCCTCATCGCCGGGGATATTCGCCACATCAAGCCGGTGCCACCCTCATTGAGCAGTGCTGGTGTTTCTGTGCTGAGCAGCCCGCTCTATTGGAGTTGTTGGGTGTGGCCAGTACTCGTGGCGGGCGGGTTTTGGATTTGGCAGCGGCGACGACAACGCCTGTTGGGAGATAGTGTCTATGCCCGCCGGCAACGCGCCCGGCGCACGGCCCAAAAAATTCTGGCCGGGGTTCAGTACTCCGGTGAAGATAGTTCTGCTGCTGCCCAACGGGCGTTGCTGGGCTATCTGTCTGACAAATTAAATCGTCCTACGGTTGGTCTGACGACCGATCGTCTCCTTAGCTTGCTCGAAGAATTTCAACTTGATCCAATCTTGGTTGACCGAGTCCAGGCCGTCCTGACCCAGATTGATATCGGTCGCTTTGCCCCTGGGGGCGATGCTGCCGCTCAATCGCTTATTTCCGATACGCGCAAATTAATTAATGATCTTGAGAAAGCGTTTGAATAGTGAGGGGAATTCTCAGTTTTCAGTTTTCAGTTTTCAGTTTTCAGTTCAAAACTTGGAGTATCCTGTTAGCCGTAGTTCTACTGCTAATGGTGCCCCGTGTCTTGGCCCAATCTATGAGCCCTACTGAAGCCATGTTAGCCGCCAACCAAAATTACGAGGCCGGTCAGTTTGAGCAGGCTATCGCCGGCTATGAGAGGATTATAGAGGCAGGCATTCGCAACAGTGATGTGTACTATAATCTGGGGAACGCCTATTTTAAGCAGGGAGATTTGGGCCGAGCTATTCTCAACTACCGTCGAGCCCAACGGCTTGATCCGCGTGATGCCGATATTGCGGCCAATTTAACGGTGGCCCGAGCCCAAACGATTGACCAGCTTGAAGTGTCCAATGAGGGTACGCTAACAAATTTGATTCAAATCGCCGAAGAGTGGCTGACCTTGAACGAGGCAGCGATTTTGGCCTTGATTCTGTGGCTATTGATATCTATTTTTGCTATCCTGGCCATTTTTTTACCCCGTTGGCGGCGGGCATGGAGCGTGGGTATAGTGGTGGTGGCTTTATTTTTGGTGATTGGCCTGATCTCGATGGCCAATCGTCTGTACAAAGAGCGACAGTATCCGCCAGCAGTGATTGTGGCCGTTGAGATTGACGCAACCAGTGGACCGGGTGGGGCTGATCAATACCTGGTCGAATTTAACTTACATACCGGGGCCGAGGTACGCCTGCTCGAAAGTCGACCGGACTGGCGGCGCATTACCCTCCCTGGCGATTTACAAGGCTGGGTGCCCAGAGAAGCAGTTGAGTTGGTGGTTGACAGGTAGTAGGTTGCAAGGTCGCAAGGTAGCAAAGTAGCAGGTCGCAAGGTAGCAGAGTAGCAGATTGCGTAAATATTCAGTGAACCCGCCTCTAATAGGTATGGAGTCGAGGCTTCAGCCGGTCGTTGGCCTCGAATCCCCGGCTAATCCCACAGGGAGGCTTCGCAGTGCGTAGCCTCCCTGTGGGACAGCCTCGACTCCTTTAGCACAAGCCAAAGTCTGTCTAGTCAGATGACGGTTTTACTGAATATTTACCAGATTGCAGGGTGGCAGGTAGTAGGTAATGTTTGGCAAAGAAGGATGATTATTACTGGTGACTCAAAAGCAGGCCGATTTTTATTTCTTTGGTTGTTCCGAACCTGAACAGGCGGCCGATTTAATCGTGGATATTGTCGCCCGGCGGATCCCGACAAAGTTCGGTATACCGGTTGAGGATATACAGGTTTTAAGTCCGATGCATCGCGGGACGGCCGGGGTGCAGGTGCTGAATGAAAAACTGCAAGCCCGCCTCAATCCCCTGCGCTACAATCAACCCGAATATCGCAGTGGTAGTCGCCTGTTTCGGGTTGGTGACCGGGTTTTACAATTGCGTAACAATTACGATAAAGACGTTTTTAACGGCGATGTGGGACGTATCGAGCAGATTGATTTAGAAGTGGGTGAAATTTGGGTGACGTTTGAGGGTCGCAGGGTGAGCTACGAGCTGAGTGACCTGGATGAATTGACCCTGGCCTATGCGATCAGTGTCCACAAAAGCCAGGGCAGTGAATATCCGGTGGTGGTCTTGCCGATGCTGACCCAGCACTATGTGATGCTGCAACGCAACCTGCTCTATACGGCCATTACCCGGGCCAAAAAGATGGTGGTTATCGTCGGTACACGCAAGGCAATCGCCATGGCGGTAAAAAATGACAAGATTGCCGCTCGTTGGTCAGGGTTGACGGACCGGTTGAGAAGTGAGACGGATGAGTTGGAACGTTAAACGTTGGAACGTTCTCGCCTTTTAATGTATAATAGGCTCCGCAAACAAGGAGGCTGATTATGGTTAAGAAAAAGAAATCAAAAAAGCAGAGAAAACCAAATATTCCCGTGCAAACGATGGCTCGCCCCCGGCTGGAGCAAATTTTGGCCCGTCGTCGGCATGGTGAATTGGATGAAAGTGAGTACGTGACCTCTATTAAAGCGTTGATGAGGGAAATAAGCCAGGAAGCGGTGCTCAATGCCCTGGTGGGCTTGCTCGACGGGGCTGACAATGAGCAGAGAGACGCCTTGATGGTGGCCATCCCCAAATTGGGCAATGCGGAGACTATCCAGCATCTCTGGAAACTGGTGCGCCGCTCCAAGATCTCTATGGGGGCCAAAACCGCGGCCCTGGTTATCCTCAAACAGATGGGGGAAGAGGTCAACCTGGATGACCCCACGGAGTATTTCTCCTGGCGCGATATTAAGCAGGCTGATATATCTGAGATTGCCAGCATGGGACGCTTTAGTATGCGGGCCATTATCAAAGAGCTACAACAGGTAGAGAACGTTGACGAAGTGGAAACAATGATGCTGCACTTTGGAAAAATTCTCAGCCAAACGGGGGGAGAAGCCACGGCCCAGGCCATCGTGGATGACCTGGTCGAGATGGGGGACAGTGACGCCGCCGATATGTTGGCCACGTTTGTGGCCACAACACCCCACCCCGAGGTCCGTGAGGCGGCTCGCCGGGGCCTGCTGAAGTTATCTGGCCAAAAGGTCTTCCCCCAATCTGAGATCGTCAAGGCTCTGGGGGAGGATCGATTCTACGTTGCCTACTGCACCGACCCGGCCCATCCCTGGCAGCAAAGTATCATGACAACCTGGGAACGGTCGAAGGATACCGTGCAGGTACTTGGCTTTTTACTCGATTTTGGTTCTCCCTGGCAGGGAGCGGTCAAGGATGTAATCGTTACCCAGAGTATAAGCCTGCAACAATTTCGCAGTCAATTTATTGACCACGCTAAACAGATGGGCGTTGAACACCGCCGGGTGACGTATGCCCGGGCCCGGCAGTTCGTCCTGGATGCCCTGAAAGCGAACCGCAAGAACCGGGTCAAGTTGCCGCCGGAGTATGACGAGTTCCGCCATCTGATCGAACGGCGGTTCATCGATCCCTCACCGGAAACCCTGGCCCATGCCCGACAAATCGACGCCCAGACTGTGGATGAATGGGGCGAATTGGCCGGGGAACCGATCCGGGGTATGGAAATTATCGGCCCGGATGGCGAACCAATCCCGGTGATGATAGGTGATCTGGATGACGAGGATTGGGAGGATGAGGAGTACGAGTTTGATTTTGATGACCTCCTGGTTGAGGTGGACGATTATTACACAGAGCTGGCAGAGGAGTTGGAGGCAGGGGAGACATTTATTCTCCCTCACGAGTGGGTCGTTGATTACTTGACTGCCCGTTTTGAGGAAGGCATCGACGAGGAGGAACTGGACCATCGCTGGGATGATTTGAGTGAGTTCATGTTCTTTCTGGACATAGGCGACGATACACCTTCGACTCTGGCCGACATCCAGGATTACCAGTTGAGTGAGTTTATCACGGAGTTCTGGGACGAAAATGTTGAGGAGGAGGAGGAAATAATTCCAGTCGAAGAGAAACAATACGTCATGGAAACAATCGAGGATTTGTACACCTATCTGGCCGCGCAAGGGCACGTTCCCACTGAGGCTGCGCAACGTGTCGCCGGGGCGGTGAAAACCCTGTTCAGCCGCAAGGATAAAGTGACCCCTATCCACAAATAGCCAGGAGTCTACTCATGTCTCTCTCTTTTGAACAAAAATTACGAAACTATGCCGATTTAGCCGTCAAGATTGGCGTTGGTCTGCAAGCCGGGCAGCGTTTGATGGTGCGCGCTCCGGTTGAGGGGGCGCCATTGGTGCGCCTGATCGCTGAGAGCGCCTACAAAGCCGGGGCCAGCCTGGTCGACGTGCTGTGGAGTGATGACGCCATCACGCTGGCCCGATTTCAATACGCCCCCCGGGACTCTTTTGAAGAGTTTCCTACCTGGCGCGCCGAGGCGTTGGCCGCAGCCGCCGAACGAGGCGATGCGATCCTGTCCATTCATGCCACCGATCCTGATCTGCTCAAGGACCAGGACCTGGAGTTGATTGCCCGCAGCCGGCGGGTGGCCGATATCAACATGACCCCGTTCCGTAGAATGGCTATGAGTAACGCCGTCAACTGGTCTATCATCTCCATGCCCATTTCTACCTGGGCGGCCAAAATTTTCCCGGATGATGAGCCGGATGAACGCATATCAAAATTATGGGCGGCCATTTTCAACGTCTGTCGCGTTGACCAGGCTGACCCACTGGCGGCCTGGCAAAGCCATATCGAACAACTGGCGGCGAAAATGGACTATCTCAATGCCAAACAGTACGTGGCCCTGAAATACACGGCCCCCGGGACCGATTTTACCCTGGGCCTACCCGATCATCACATCTGGTACGGGGGGCAAAGTAAAACCCAAACCGGCCTTCCTTTCATCCCCAACATCCCTACCGAAGAGGTCTTTACCATGCCCCACAAAGATAAGGCCGAGGGCGTGGTTACCAGCACCAAACCTCTCAGCTACGCCGGCGTGCTCATCGAAAACTTTGGCCTGACTTTTGCCGAGGGTCGGGTGGTCAAAGTAACGGCTGAAAAGGGAGAAGCGGCTCTTAAAAAATTAATTGAAACGGATGAGGGGGCGACCCGGCTGGGTGAAGTGGCCTTGGTTCCCCATAGTTCGCCGATTTCTCAAGCGGGGCTGTTGTTTTATAATACCCTGTTTGATGAGAACGCCTCCAATCACCTCGCTCTGGGACGAGCTTACCGTTTCTGTTTGGAAAATGGGGCGGCCATGTCGGACGAGGAGTTTGCCACTGCCGGGGGGAATAACAGCCTGACTCACGTCGATTTTATGATTGGCTCGGCTGAAATGGATATCGACGGCCTGACCGGCGACGGCAGTGCCGAACCGATTATGCGCGGCGGAGCATGGGCGTTTTGATGTAGCAGTCAGGCCGGTTCAATCGTGGCCGCTTCGGCTACCATAGCCTCGTCCATGCTCGATTGCCAGCAGAAACGAGTGACCATTTTAATATTGATGGCCGATTGCAACACGCGGGAGAGTACCCTCAATTCACTCTGTTTGAGGCCGGTGGCATCGGCTAAATCTGCCAGGCCGGCTTCGTCCGCGGTGATAGCCAGCAGATCGGAAGCACGGCTGACGCCGGCCCGGGCCAGGACCTCAAGTTGTTCCGGCACGGTGTAGACAATCAAGATGGCATGGTCAACCCAGTCGACGATTTGGTTGACGGTGAAGGGGGTCTCCATGACCAGGGTGGGGATGTCGGTTGTGGCCAGATTTTGCACGTTATCGATGCCTTCCTGTTTCAATCGCCCCTGCTGCCAGATGCTGATCCCCTCAACTTCGGACAGGCGGGTTTCCTTGACAATGCCGCCCTGCTGGCCCAGTGCTTTCTGAGCGGTGGCCGTGATCCAATTGAGGCCCTGTTCGGGGAAGAAGCCAATGAAAAAAGCAACCACCGAGACCGTGGCCAGGTTTACATCAAAGGAGACGCCGGCCGCGGTGGAGAAAGTGCCCAGGGCAATGCCCACAATGCTGCCGACCACGAAGGCCAGCAAAAAGCGATTGCAAGTGAAGATGTATACCCGGGGCGTCAAATCATAATCCATCAAGCGCCGGAAAATCAGAATAAAAGAGTAAAGGTAGGCCCCAATCCAGCCCCAGAACAGAAAACGTCCGACCGGAATCGGCCTGGGAAAGGGATGATTCGAACCGAAGACGTTAATCACTTCCTCGAGCAGGCCCACTTTCAGGCTACTTTGAATGATATAGGGATGGGTGATGGAATAAGTGAGAAATGTCAGCAACATGGCAGACAAGAGGGGCCAAAAATAATACCCCAGGCGACGTTCATCCGTTACTGCTTGCCCCCAATTTTTTTTCCGGGCCACGCCCAGTTGTGACATCGACTCCAGTACCCGGTCTTGTTTCGTCGGGGCATGCACCCAGCGGTGAGCCATGTAGGTCACCGGGATGTAAAGTACGAATACTGCCGATTGCAGCAAAAAGGCCAAGAGAGTCGGTTCAGCAAAAAATTCTATGGCGGTCCTCCTTCGATTTTAGCAACCTGGTTCATTACCCGACATTGGAAATCAGAAACCAGGTTTTTCGCTTGAGACGACAAAAAACCTGGTTTCTCTCCCTGTGTCGGGTAGTGAAGTAGCCTGGTGCCGAAAGCAGCGGCTACAGGGCAGAGTCTACGGGAGAAGAGGAGACTGGATACCCGCCCCTCTGAATTATACCCCAGGTCCAGCCCCAAATACAATGTTAGCGACCACGAAGGCTTCGCGACCGACGACCGATGACCGTTGACCGCCGGAAAGACATATAATGGCCTGGCACCTTTCATTTCACAATAGACCTGGTCTTTTGATGGGTTGTGAGATATTGTGCTACAATACCGATTGCCGGAATTAAAATTTTAGTTGCCTAACTTTGTTTTCTCCGAGTCGTAAGCGTCTGTGGCAGGATGATGGGCATTTATGTAGTTTTTTGTCTTCGATTAGCTGGTCGATGTAGTGGTTTAATGGCGACATTGGTATGTTGAGGGCCTCGGAGATTTCTCGGAAAGTTGGGGACTTTCGGTAGCGTTGGATAAAATCTTCGATGTATTCGAGGGTTTGGTAATATCGGGGTGATCGTACAGGTTCAGTGAAACCGGTTGTTTGCGCCAGAAACAGTACATCGGATTGCCGAAATCAGCGGATTTTTCCGGTGTACATTCGTTATTTTCGTCAATTTGTTGTAGTGTTTGAAGATTATTTGCCTAAGGTTGGGGATTGGGGAT
>DAOUMU010000540.1:0-15282 GCA_034409055.1 Anaerolineae bacterium | reverse complement strand
TGAAATATGTCACCGAAACATTAAAATTGCTTCCGCAAATGCCTGATCCTATTTTTATTCGACAAATTACCGCCAATATTGCCCAAATTGGCAGTATCAATACCTCTTAAATGGCGAAGGTATTGATCAGTGGATCCAATTTTTGCGGAGTACCCACAGGGCATAATATGAGGCACATCCACGTGCCGACTGCGAAGCGTGCCGCACGCAGGCGTGCTGACTCCTCAAATTTGGATCTACTGAGTATAATTAGAGGGGGAAGTAGTATGGTCAGACCGATTTGGCGGTTTTTAGCCCTTGGCCTGGTGTTGTTATTGACCGCTTGCGGCGGGAGCCGATCAGAGCCGGTTCAAGCGCCGGTTGAAGTTCAACAACCACCGGTCGCTGAGGTTACTCAGCCGGACAGTTCAAGGGTAGAGCCGGGCGTTGAGGAGTCTAAAACTACACCAGAGATTGTTTTAGAGAAAGATGCTGCTACAACCGGACCGACCCCTGCCGTGGGGACAACCCCGGTTGAAGAAGAGGCTGTTTCGGAGGCAGTGAGCTCTGCCGAACCGGAAACGACGCCGGCAGAACCAGTGTCTATCGAGCCAGAAACCACGCCGGCAGAAGTAGCCTCTATGGAGCCAGAGGTTGAAACGGAAGAAGGAGCCTCTACTGAGGTCAAAGCTGAGCCAGATGGTGGCGTGGTGACTCGACCAGGCCCCACCGCAGAGCAATTAGAACTTTTAGCCAGTCTGAGTGTTAAAGGCACGCCGCCTGAATTAAACAACGAAGTCTGGCTAAACTCGGACCCGCTTAAGTTGGCCGACTTGCGGGGCAAGGTGGTGATCGTCGAATTCTGGACCTTTGGCTGAATTAATTGCATCAACGTGATTCCCTCGTTGAGGGAATGGCATCACCAGTACCAGGATGAGGGTCTGGTCATTATTGGGGTTCATACGCCGGAATTTGGCTACGAGCGAGAATTGGAAAACGTCAAAGAAGCCATTGTTCGCCTGGACGTGCCCTACCCGGTGACCATTGACAATGATTGGCAAACGTGGCGAGCCTACAACAATCGCTACTGGCCGGCCAAATATATCATCGACAAGACCGGCCACATTCGACATATCCACATCGGCGAGGGGGGTTACCAGGAACAGGAAGAGATTATCAAAGCCTTATTGGCTGAGGAGGTATCGTGAGGAGTGAAGCGGGGAGCGGGGAGCGGAAAGCGGAAAGCGGAGAGCGTAGAGTGGGATGGGGGATGTGGCAAGTATAGGGGTGGTATGTGCGACCCTGCTACCTGCAACCTTGCTACCTGCTACCCTGCTACCTGCAACCCTGCTACCTTGCCACCTGCCACCTGCCCCCCTGCAACCTTGCCTGCACTCTTACCAAAAGACAAGCTTATCATGACTCAAAGAAAACGTATTCTCGTTGTCGACGATGAACCAAATATTCGGGAAGTGGTGGAACTCTACCTGCGCCGGGAAGGTTTTGAGGTGGAAGTGACCGCCGATGGCGAGGCGGCTTTAGTCGCCATTGAGCGCAAAATTCCAGACCTGATCGTGCTTGATTTGATGATGCCCATTTTAGGGGGCCTGCAACTAACCCGAGCCCTGCGCCAGGGCGATTACGATATCCCCATTATTATGCTAACGGCCAAGGGGGATGAAGCCGACCGGATTACCGGCCTGGAGTTAGGGGCGGATGATTACGTCACCAAGCCCTTTAGCCCCAAGGAGTTGGTGGCCAGAGTCAAGGCCGTTTTACGCCGAACCAGCACCAAACCCCTGGTCGATTCACAGGCCCAGCCTATAACCAGAGGCGAGATAACGATCAATCCGACCACCCATCAAGTGTGGGTACGAGACGGCCAGGAAATTGTTTTGACGGCCAAAGAATTTGATTTGCTCTGGTTTCTCATGAATCACCCTGGACAGGTGTTTAGCCGGGATCAACTGCTGGACAATGTCTGGGGCTTTGATTTTTTTGGCGATGCCAGCACCGTTACCGTGCATATCCGCCGTTTGCGAGAGAAAGTTGAGCAAAACCCCACCAAACCTCGCCATGTTTTAACGGTGTGGGGAGTGGGTTATAAATTTGCCGTGGACGAGTAAAGCCTATGAGCGTCAGGTTAAATTGGAAAGAAATATGGTCTCCCTTAGCTGGTTTGGTCGGGGCTTTGCTGGTTTCTCTGGGCATTGCCATTTATATTATGCAAGCCCCGGCCGACGATCTAAAGGCCCTGGTTCAATTTTTGCTGACCTCCAGTGTGCCCTCCCTCTTAGTGGGTTACCTGGTCTTCATGATGGGCCGCAAGTGGCTGCATAGCATTCGGCACAAGGCCCTGTTGGCCTACAGTTTAGGAGTCATCATTTCGATTATCAATATTTACGTCACTTCTCGATTGATGTTTGTCTCCCAGCACGATTTTTTGCTATTAGGCCTGCTCTTGATTTTTGCCGGTATTCTCTCCGCTTCTTTTGGCTATCTTTTGGCGGCCAGCATGACCCAGTCGTTGCATTTGCTCCGACAGGGAGCTCACAAGATTGCCACTGGTGATTTTTCAGCGCGGGTTAACCTGTCTGAAATCGATGAACTGTTCGAAGTGGCCGCAGCTTTTAATAAGATGGCCGATGAGTTGGAAAAGGCATTCTTACGCCAAAAAGAGCTAGAGCAAGCCCGCCGGGATTTGGTCGCCGCCGTCAGCCACGATCTGCGTACCCCGCTGACCTCGATCCGGGCCATGATCGAAGCCTTAGCGGATGAGGTGGTGACCGATCCGGCCACGGTGCAACGCTATTATGGGACCATTCGCTTCCAGATCGAAAATTTATCCGGCCTGATTAACGATCTTTTTGAACTGTCTCAACTCGATACAGACCAGATTCAACTTCGTCTGGAACCGGTCAACATGAATGATTTGCTCTCTGACGTTTTGGAAACCATGCAAGCCCAGGCCCGGGCTAAAGAGGTTTCATTAACCGGAACGTTCAGCGAAGGTTTGCCCGTTGTCGAAGCCGAGATGGCCAAAATTCAGCGCGTGCTTTACAACCTCGTCCAAAACGCCATTCGCCACACCCCGCCTACCGGTTCAGTCTCGTTGGCCACCAGGGTGGTACCGCAGGGGATTCAAGTGGATGTGACTGACACCGGTGAAGGCATTTCGCCAGAGGATTTGCCCCACATTTTTGACCAGTTTTTTCGCAGCGAAAAAAGTCGCAGCCGGGAAACCGGTGGGGCCGGTCTGGGTTTAGCTATCGCCAAGCGCATTATCGAAGCCCACCAGGGCCGGATTTGGGTCGAGAGCCAGGTGGGGCAAGGTGCTTGCTTTAGTTTTATCTTGCCCACTTCTTAACCACCACTGGGCAAGTTAGCAACTTGCCCTACATAACTTAAAATCGTATCCTCTCCAAAAGTAAAGGCGAGGCAAGTCAGATTGGGAGCAAGTATGTTGTGGAGTCGAGGCTTCAGCCGGATGTATGTGCTTTTTGTCGATTTTGATGGGCAGGTCTTAGCCCAGTCTCTCCCCCCTGATCGAATTGGCAAAATACCTGCAGGAACGGAAACCATAGTCCTGGGGGAAGACGATCCAGAAGTGCGAGAGTTGACTGCTCGCACCCTACGGGGGCAGGGCTACACTGTACTCCAGGCGGCCAGGTGAGGAGGCTTTGCATCTGGTCCAAAAGCACAAGGACGAAATCCATCTTTTGTTCACCGATGTGGTGATGCCTCAAATGGGGGGGCAAATTTTGTCAGACCGGCTTAAGGGGCTGCGTCCCAATATCAAAGTTCTGTTCATGTCGGGCTATATGGACAACGCCATTGCGCATCATGGCGTGTTGGACCCCGCTGTGGCGTTCATCCAAAAACCCTTCTCGCCAATGGCATTGGCTCACAAGGTGCGGGAGGTTTTAGATAAATAACCCAAGTTGCTACCTGGCCAACCAATAGCTACAAGCATCACCCCTTCATTGCCGGATACGCCGGAAGGGAGTAGGGAGTAGGTTAATGAAATTTCAGGAACTTTTCTTTAAAAACGCAAGGGGGCAAAGGCTCGAGGCTCGCCTCGACCTGCCTGGAGACAAAAAGCCAACGATTTACGCCCTTTTTGCCCACTGTTTTACTTGTACCAAAAACTTTAAAGCCATTGGTAATATCAACCGGGCCCTGACCGAAGAGGGAATCGCCGTGCTACGGTTTGATTTTACCGGCCTGGGCGAAAGTGAAGGGGATTTTGCCGACACCAATTTCTCTTCAAACGTGGCCGACCTCATTGCGGCGGCAGACTTTCTCAAAACAGAATTTGAGGCCCCCAAGATTTTGATTGGCCATTCGCTGGGGGGAGCGGCGGTGTTACAAGCAGCGGCGCACATTCCTTCTGCCGTAGCTGTGGTGACGATTGCTGCGCCGAGTGAACCGTCCTACGTCGTTCGCCTTTTGGGCAGTGTTACCGAGACGATTGAAGCTGAAGGCGAAGCCGAGATTATGGTGGCCGGCAAAACATTCAAGCTTAAAAAGCAATTTCTGGACGATCTTGAACAGACACGCATGCGGGAAACGATTCGCAATCTAAGAAGAGCCCTCCTGATCTTCCATTCGCCGGCCGATAACACCGTCGGCATCGATAACGCGGCCCAAATCTTTCAAGTCGCCCGGCATCCCAAGAGTTTTATTTCCCTGGATCGGGCCGATCATTTGTTGTCCGATGAAAGTGACTCGTTGTATGTCGGTGCGGTCATCGCCGCCTGGGCCCGCAAGTATATTGTGAGGAGAAAAAATGGCACGTAAGATGCTACAGACCAAGCCCATAGCAAGCCGCCCCCAAAAGGGCCGCCCTGGGATTAAGAATAACGTAAACGGGTATGCCGCTCAGGAATTCCGAAAAACGCCCTTTGCGCATGAAAGCCTTTATAAATTGTCCATGCTCCAGGGCAGGCAGAATACGGGGTGGGATGCCGCCGCCCAGATAGACGCCGCCCCTGGCCATTACCTTAAGGGCCATGTTTCCCGCCTCTGCCCCCAAGATAGAGACGAAGGTATTGAGTGTAGCCACACACAACTCACAAGGCTTATCCTGGTCAAGCGCATTATTGACAATAACCGGCACCGGATCTTTAGCCTGGGCCAATTGTTCAGTCAGCCAGACTGGTTCTTCAGCGTAGCCGTTGTCCTTGAAGTAAGCGTAGATATTTGGCAAGCCCTTGCCGGAGCAGACCCGCTCATAACTGACGTGGCTGAATCGCTCTTGCAGATGGCGGAGCATATCCATTTCCAGCGTATTGGTGGGAGCAAAATCGACATGACCACCCTCAGAAGCGTGGGCCCGGTAGCGAGTCCCCTCCCAGGTCAGGTAGGCTTCCCCCAGGCCAGTACCCGGCGCTACCACGGCGATGGTTCCACCGGGCGCAGACACCCCTTCCTTCAAGGTATGCAAATCGGCCGGCTCCAAAAATGGCACAGCATAAGCAATGGCCTCCAGATCATTCAAGAGGTGAGCAGAAGATAAGTTTAGGGTCGCTGCCAGTTGCCTTTCGTTCATGATCCAAGGCAGATTGGTGATCGTGGCCTGACCGTCAACCACGGGCCCAGCCACGCCAAAGCTGGCCCGATCCACGTTCGTCTCAACTTGAGCCAGGAACTCGCTGACCAGGGTTTCCAGGTTGAGGTAACGACCACTGGGGAAAGTGGCCTCTGCCAGCGGTGCTCGTAGCCCGGCCTCGGCGGAGAAAATGGCCAGGTTCGTCTTGGTTCCACCGAGGTCACCGGCCAGTAACAGCTCTGTTTTTTCGTTCATTGGAGTTCCTTACCTGATAAAAAAGTCATGATAGCATCGCCGATATATTTGTCAATAAAGTCCCGATAACGAATCGTCGGTGTATGTCATCGCTTTGCCAGATCAAGCCCAACAGGGGTATAATCCCTCGATGTTGTTCTCACGTTACCCCACCATTACCCAAAACTACTTTATGCTTTGTTTTGTAGTTTGCCTGGGGATTCTGCAATGGAGTGCGGCCCGCAACCGCAAACCGGCCCTGAGTCTGTTGGGGCGGTGGGGAGTGGGGTGGCCTGGGCTTGTTGGTGGGGGCCTATTGATCGTCGGTGGCTTTGCCGGGTATTTTGTTTTTACGCCCGGTTTATTTAGCCCTGGACTGGCCGGGGGCGAGTTATCGATTCTATTTGGGGCGGGGGGCCTGAGCGCTTTAGGCGTGACCCGGCTGGCGGTACTATTTTGGCACAACGTTGGTCACATCACCGGCGCCCCGGATGAATTTTATCATCCAGGTTGATCACTGGCTCTTTGTTGTTCTCAATCGTTTGGCCGGACGGTGGTCCTGGCTGGATGGTCTGGCTCGCCTGTTTCTCAACGACTATTTCGTTCCTACCTTGTTGGCCGTCATCCTGCTCGCGCTATGGTTTGAAGGGGCTAACAAAATTGAACGGCACCATAATCAACGGGCAGTGTTGGTAGCGGCCCTGGGGACGGCTTTGGCTAACACCCTGCTCAAAATGATCAACTTACTCTACCAGCGCCCGCGTCCCTTTGCCAACTATGAGGTCAACTTGCTTTTCTACCAGCCCACCGACTCCTCACTGCCTAGCAACGCCGCTACGCTTGGCTTTGCCATCGCCGCCGGGGTTTGGTTTTATAACCGTTCCTGGGGCTGGGGAATCATCGGTATAGCCGCTCTTTTTGGTCTGAGCCGCATCTTTGGGGGAGTCCATTATCCGCTGGACGTCATCACCGGGGCCGCCCTGGGCTGGGGTTCGGCCTGGTTGATTCACCGGCAAAAGGCGCCTGTCAACAGGCTATTGGGACTGATTGTCGCTCTGGTAAGCAAACTGGGCCTGTCATAACAAGAAGCAGTTTGAGTCTTTTGCCGGTGTTGGGCACGAGTCTTATTTTGCAACCAATCCTGATAAGTGGCAGCGGACCGTATCCGAGTTTTTAGCGTATTCTCTCCAAAAGTAAGGGCGAGACAAGTCGGATTGGTAGTGATCGAAGCAAACAAGCCACGCTCCGACTTGCCTCGCCCCTACATCACCAACAAATTTGAAGAGGATACTTTTTAGCCACGAATTGACATAAAAATGAGCGACCAAAAAGCACCAAGTAACACGCATCCCCCATCCCCCATCCCCAATCCCCAATCCCCAATCCCCAATCTCCTGGCTCTAGCCGCATACTTTTTGCTAACCGTCCTGATGACCTGGCCGACGGCCTTACACCTGACCGAGGCCATCCCTGGCGACGGTTTTGACGGCTGGCAAAACTATTGGAACCTGTGGTGGGTCAAGAAAGCCCTGCTTGTCCTGGGCACCAATCCATACTTCACCCCTTACCTTTACCCGCCCACCGGAACGAACCTGCTCTTTCATACCCTGAATATTTTCAATTCCCTCTGGGCCTTACCCCTTCAGTTGAATTTTGGCCTGGCCATTGCCTACAACAGCATTGTCTTTTTTAGTTTTGTTCTGGCCGGCTACGGTGGCTATCTGCTCTCGTTATACACCCTGAGCCGGCTAAAATTGCCCCCTACCACCGGGCTGCGCCTGGCCGCGTTTGTGGGCGGCCTTGTTTTTACCATGTCCCCCTTTCACATGGCTCATCTGCTGGGGCATATGCAAGTGTTCAGCATGATTTGGCCTCCCTTTTACGTGTTGTGGCTTCTCCGCACCCTGCAACCCTGGACTCCGTCCCCGACCTATTCCCGGCGTAACGCCGTTTTAACCTGCCTTTTTCTAATCCTGGCCACCTTAGTTGATTGGTATCACACCCTCTATCTGCTCATCTTCACCGGCCTGGTTCTGCTATGGACCCTGTGGCGACAGGGGCGAGCGTCATCTGGGCAGGGTAGCAGGGTAGCAGGTGGCAGGGGGGCAGGTAGCAGGAGGGCAGAGGGCAGGAGGGCAGAGGAGCAGAGGAGCAAGGGAGCAGAGGAGAACGTTTCACGCTCTTCGCTCTTCGCTCCCCAGTCCCCAGTCCCCGCTCCCCGCTCTTCGCTCTTCGCTCCACGCTCTTCGCTCCCCGTCCTCCGCCCTCTCTGGCTTGTACTGGGCATTGGTTTGGCCTTTGTCCTGGTGTTCTCTCCCCTCCTCCTGCCGATGATTCGTGAGGCCAGAACCAGACCGGAGTTACAAGTGGGCCTGGAGCAAAGCATCACCCTCTCCGCCGACCTGCTGGCCTTCTTTCTTCCTTCGGAAATGCATCCCCTCTGGGGGCAGTGGGCCAAAAATATCGCCGACGATTTCAGCACCACCACCTCAGAGCGACTCATTTTTGCCGGCTTTGTCCCCCTGGCCCTCGGCATTTTCATCGTCATCCGGAGCTGGTCAAGGTTAATCGTGAAGTTCTGGCTATCGGTCGTCGCCTTCTTTTTTATCCTGGCCTTGGGCCCCTACCTGCACGTTGGTGGCAAAGTGGTCAGCATTGGCGGCTGGCCCATCCCCATGCCCTATCTCCTGTTTTACCACACCATTCCCTTCATCGGCCTGACCCGCTCCCTCAGCCGCTACGACTTGATGGTCATGCTCAGCCTGGGCGTCCTGGTCGCCATTGCCCTCACTCAATTACAATTATCAATCAATGACCCATTAGCAAATACCAAAACATCCCACAAACAACTTGAAATTCAAAACTTAAAACTTAAATTTGCCAATTGGCCGCCGATTCTGGTCCTGCTCCTCATCTGCTTCGAATTCTGGCCCGTCCCCTACCCCATTTCCAAACTGGACGTCCCCCAATTCTATTTCGATATCGGCGCCGACCCGGATGACTATACCATCGCCGAACTACCTATGAATTGGGACCGGCCCACGCCGTTGTTACACCAGGTGACGCACGGCAAGCGACTGTTGACGGCCTATACCTCTCGTAACAGTCTCTTCGAACTGGCCTGGCGGACGCCCGTCTTGCAGCATTGGCGTTATTTGGGGCCGGATATCATCGACCAGCCGCTGGCCGCGATAGCCCCTACCATCTTCTTTGATTTCAACCTGCGCTACATCGTGTTGGATTACTGGCAAATGCCCCCCGGCCCGGAGCGGGAGGCCACCGAGCGCTGGGTCTCGGCTGCCCTACCCGAAGCCAGGCCGGTTTACGACGATGGGCGCTTAAAGGTGTACCAAGCGCCGCCCAAGCAAGAAACGCAGCCTTACCTGACCTTGGGCCACGGTTGGCATAACAGACAGGAAAGTGGGCCTGATGTTGTCACCCGCAGTTTTGTGGCCACAGCCGACAATCAACCGGAACTATTTTTACATCATCCCCAAAAACAATCTCTGCGGCTGGCAGTGACCGCCACTGCCCTTGTCCCCCAGAATCTGACGGTCTTCGCCGGGGGAGAGCCGGTCGGGCAATTGGCAGTCACTCAGACCCTCTCAACCCAACTGGTGGCTTTACCACCGCTCGCCAGCGATATGGTCAGACTAAGGTTTCGCTCCGATAACCCCGCCAGCCCTGTTGTTGTCAGGCGCATTGGCTTGCGGCAGGGCGAATGAGCAAATGAGCAAATTGACGAACCATCTTCGCCTACTTCTTCTGCTAATCGCTACGCTGATCATCCTGGCATGCGGGCTAAACACGAACCCCCTCGATAACCTTTGGCCGGCCTCAGAAGCCTCTCCTCAGCCTACCTCCACGGCGCAGCCATATACGCTGGGCGTGACCTCGGTCAACAATGGTTTGAGTGAATTGCGAAGTTATCGGGCCAGTTTAGCGGTAGACTTTACCGGCACGCGCAACGGTCAGCCAACAGCCGGCCAGATCGAGTCGCTGACCGAAGTCACCCGGCAACCACCGGCCCTGCATCAGTATCTCCAGGCCGATATGATCACTCCCACCACCAGGATCGCCGCTGGTGTTTCAGAATTTTTCCGGGTAGAGGACAAAGTGTATGTCAAAAGAGCCGAGAATGGGGCCTGGTTGGCCTTGACCAATGGCCAGGTGTCGCCCGAAACGCTGGACTTTTTTGCCTTGGAGCGGCTGATCACCCTACCCTGGGCCGTGTCCAATCCGCCCCGTCTCGAAACGTTGCATGGTCTGAACGTTCAGCATTACACCTTCAGTGAAACCGATCTCATTGTCCCCAACATCATCTTTGAACAGGCTCAGGGCGACCTGTGGCTGGCTACACCCGGCAATTACCTGGTGCAATACGTCCTCTCAGCCACCTTGAGAATTATCATCCCCGATCCCAAAGCCCACATTTTTGACCAGGGTCAGCTCACCCTGCGCTACACTTTAACCGACATCAATGCCGATTTTACCATTACCCCGCCGGTCGATGCTCTCACCGCTCACGATACCTTCAACCATCTTCCCCGTCTGCCGGATGCCGAGGTCATTTCTGTGTTTCCCACCCTCATCGAATACACCAGCGCCATCAGTGCCATCAGTGCCACCCTTTTTTATCGCGACCAACTATCCGCTCTGGACTGGACCGAAGACCAGGCCACCATCTTCAACGAAAAAGCCCGCCTGACCTTCTCCAAAGCAGACCAGACTCTGACCATCATCATTACCCCCGCCGACGAGCGTGACAGAATTAAAGTGGTGCTGGGTCTTGACAGGTAGCCTATGGTTCAGAACCCTTGATAAATTGAAACCTGCTACGTGTTACGTGTTGCGTGTTACGTGATTAGGTCCCCAAACACGCAATACGCAACACGTGGCTTGTCGGCGAAAAGAGCGATAAATTATAAACCAAATTCCTTTTGCATGAACAATGCTATCATCCGTATCCGGCGTTTGCTTGGCGTAGGGTTGGCGGCAAGATAGCATCGTGGAGACGTCAAGCTAAGTTTGACAATTAGCTCTATAATAAAAGAGAGTTAAATATAATACTCTCTTCTCCTCCTTTTGAGAAAGCCGGGTGTGGGCAGCCCGGCTTTCTTGATTCTTGACCCCGCAGTCCCGGTCCAACGAATTGACGAAACCCAGTTACCTGATACAATTAAGAGTCTTGGCTATTCGACGAGGATACACTTGGCTAAATAAC
Source organism: Anaerolineae bacterium (assembly GCA_034409055.1). Lineage (GTDB taxonomy): Bacteria > Chloroflexota > Anaerolineae > 4572-78 > J111 > DAOUMU01. The sequence goes on along the minus strand of DAOUMU010000540.1, from coordinate 4,294 downwards.
GATGAAAGGAACAATTACAAGTGCCAGAAAGTATGTCAAACCTCGCTTCAGATTCGATGGACGGCCTCGACGCGGGCCAACCTCTCAGCCAGAAGAGCGGCTATTTTCAAACCACCAACCAAATTACGGGCACCCACCGCTGGTGGGCTTTAGGCGCTGCCCTGCTGACCATGTTTTTCTCGTCCCTGGACCAGACCGTTATTGCCACGGCCATGCCGGTCATTGTCGGCGAGTTGCAAGGGTTCTCCCTATACGCCTGGACCTTCACCGCTTACATGCTGACCTCGGCGGTGACCATTCCTATCTACGGTAAGCTGTCCGATGTTTACGGCCGCAAGCCTTTTTATATCCTGGGTCTGCTCCTCTTTATGTTCGGTTCGGCGACTGCCGGTCTGGTGGTCACCATGCCCCAACTGATTATCGCCCGGGGTCTTCAGGGATTAGGGGCGGGTGCCCTGTTGAGTATGCCCCGGGCCACCATCGGCGATATCTTTAATCCCCGGGAACGGGGCCGCTGGATGGGGGTCATTGCTTCGGTCTTTGGCCTGGCCAGTATCATTGGGCCGGTTATGGGGGGCTGGATTACCGACCATTGGGGCTGGCGTTGGATTTTCTACATCAACCTGCCGGTCGCCGCTCTGGCCCTGATGGCGGTCCTGTACGTCCTGCCCGTGGTCAAAACCGAGAAACGGATCAAGCTCGACTGGCAGGGTAGCCTCTGGTTGGTAGCCGGTCTGGTGCCGCTGCTCCTGGCCTTCACCTGGGCCGGCACAGAATATCCCTGGGGATCAGGGCCCATTTTGAGTCTTTTGACCGGCGCGCTCTTTTTCTTGGGGTTGTTTGTGTGGGTGGAACGCCGGGCCGAAGAGCCCATCATCGCCCCTCACCTGTTTGCCAATCCGATCTTTACCTCGGCCACAGTGGTGGCCTTTTTCGTGGCCATGGGCATGTTTGGCACCATTATCTTCTTGCCCGTTTTTATGCAAGGGGTGCTGGGGCAGACGGCCCAGGAGGCAGGCCAGATTTTAACGGCCATGATCCTCAGCTTCATCACGAGTAGCATCATTGGCGGGCAATTAATTACCCGCACCGGCAAATATAAGCTACAGGCCATGGCGGGCACCCTGCTCATGGTCATCAGCGCCTTTCTGCTCACCCGGATGGGAGCAGACGCGTCACCTGGCACCGTGGTACGCAATATTGCCTTGATGGGGTTGGGCATTGGCTTGGTGATGCCCTTGTTAAACGTGGCCGTGCAGAACGCCTTCCCCTATCGCACTATGGGCATGGTCAGCGCCACCCAACAATTTGTCCGCTCCCTGGGCGGGATTATTGCCGCCCCCATTCTGGGCACGATCATGGTCAGTATTTTTGCCACCCAACTGGTCGCACGTATGCCGGTCTCCCTCCAGACAGCCATCGACCGGTTGCCACCGGCCCAACGCCAGATGTTGATCGATCCCCAGGGGCTGATCAATCTCGAAACTCAGACCAATATCCAGGCCACCTTTGCCAATTTTGGCGACCAGGGCGCCATCCTGTACCAACAATTTATCGACACCGTTCACCAATCGCTAACGGCGGGCATGAGCCGTCTCTTTGCTCTCAGCCTGGCTTTCGCCGTTGTCGCCTTCCTGGCCACCTTTGCTTTGCAAGAGGTCCCCCTGCGCCGGGATGAGTTCTTTCAAGAGGAGTAGCCGGAACACACGGCTTAAAATCGATATATCTTTTACCCGGCCGGGGGTGGCACAACCCCCAACTCAGCCAAACGCAATCGATATCGCTCAATAGCCGCTTCTCGCTCAGGATTGGCTCCAAATGAGGTCAACTGGTGCTTTTTGAAGGCCAATTCCGCGCCGGCGTGACGCAGGTGACCCAGTCGGCGCCAACCGGCCACATCACCACGTAGCAGGGTTTCCCCCCGCAGGCTGTACCAGTGTCGCCAGGAGGTAATCAGTTGGTAGACCTCGTCGGTGATCTCGCCCGGCAGTTGCTCGGCCATCCAACGGCGTTCCTGCTGCCAGATGAGGCCGATCAAGACCCCCAGCAAAAGGATGCCTCCCCAGTCGGTGACGAAGCTGATACAAATCGTTAAGCAATTCTCACCCGCCAGTGAAGCCCCCAGGTTGTGCAGGCCGTGAAAAGTGATGGCCGCTACCAAGCCACCTGCCGGGGCGACCAGTTTGACCAGAGGACTCCGGGTCATGTTGGCCCAACCCAGGCTGGCCCCAAACACCCCGCTGAAAAAGGCGTGGTTCAGACCAAAGAGAACGGTGCGGAGCAGCACCACCAGCACCCAACCGCCCCAACCCGACTCGGCCAACCCGCCCACAAAGTAAAAAATGTTTTCGGTAAAGGCAAAGCCCAGCCCGGTCATGGCCCCGTAAACAATGCCATCCAAAACGTTGTCGAACTCTGGCTGGGCCAGTAGCAAAATAATGACCACGCCCAGTCCCTTGGCGACCTCCTCGGTCAGCGGCGCCCACACACTGCCCTCGATCACTTCGTAAGCCAGGCTTGTGTTCCCCACCACCCAAGTCGTAGGAATCCCCAGGATCACCTGAGCGATGAGGGCCATGATGATGGCCGGAATAGCCCCCCACAAAAAGGTCAGCATCAGCAGCCACCAGGGCTCTTTTTCGTGCCGGTCCAGCCAGTTGACAAACCAGCCGTAAATCATTGCCGGAATCAACCCGGCTATCACAGACAGGGGCAACCCCAACAGTATCTCCATGAATGATCTCCTTACTCAATAGCGTATACCCTTTTGCTTCGCCCCATAATTTTTCCGCTTGATCAATCCACAGGGCAGGCGACGAACGAAATGACCTACAAAATCTGCTTGGTAACGTTGGTTGTTGGTCGTTGGTCATCTTACTGCTTCGATTGTACCAACGGGAACAAATCGCGTCAATACTCAAATAAAAAAGCCGGATTTCACCCCGACTTTTTCGGCTTTCACCAAGCCCTCGGCCAGACTCGAACTGGCGACCGACCGCTTACAAGGCGGTTGCTCTACCGACTGAGCTACGAGGGCAACTCTTAATTTATTAGGTTCTGTTGACATTTCACTGGGTTAGTTCAAAAACGCCCCTTCGATACGGCATTCGCTACGCTCAGCCTACTCAGGATGCGTTTTTGGGCCGATTTCGCATGCTGAGTGCCTTTGTAGGCGTATCGAAGTGTGCGAAATCGGCAAATGTCAACAGAACCTAACAGGACTCTAGCAAAATTGGGGACTTTCGTCAAGTTTTGGAAAGCAGTTAGCCGTTAGCAGCAGTTAGAGGTTAGCAGGTAGCCGTTAGCATGCAACCTGCAACCCTACGACCTGCCACCCTGCAACCTACAACCTGCCACCCTGCAACCCTGCTTGCAACCTTGCACCCCCTACTCCTTACTTCCTACTCCCTACTCCACGTATTGACATTAGCACCTGTATATAGTACTATCCTTAAAGTGATGGGGATTTCATTCGTCGCCTGCCCTGTGGGTTCGTTATTCGTCTTGCAGCGAACTCTTCCGTGTTACTTTTGTGGTACTGCTATGTTCACCCGTATCCGGGTGTCAGTAGGCAGTAACTATATAACCAACGTTAGGCGCACCGCCGATTTGTCTTGGAGAGGGGTAAATGGATCTTACGAGTGTCATATCACAGATGGATAGCAATGCACAAGCCATCCGGGCGCTAGTAGAGGGCTGCTCGGACCATCAGGCGCGGTGGAAGCCTGATGCCGTCTCTTGGTCGGTTCTGGAAGTCATCAATCACCTGCTCGATGAGGAACGGGAGGATTTTCGAGCGCGCATCGACCTGGTGCTCCATCGGGGTGAGGAGGCGTGGTTCCGCATCGATCCGGAGGGGTGGGTCACCGAGCGAGGCTACAACCAGCGAGACCTGGAGCCATCATTGGAGGGGTTTCTGTCGGCGAGAGAGGAATCGTTGCAGTGGCTGCGGGGGCTGGAGTCGGTGGACTGGGAGACAGGGTATGAGGCGCCGTTTGGGTGGATTCGGGCTGGAGATGTCCTGGCGGCGTGGGTGGCCCACGATGTGCTGCATATGCGCCAGTTGGTGGAGTTGAAGTGGGCGTACCTGGTGCAGACGGTGGAGCCGTACGGCGTGAGGTATGCTGGGGTCTGGTAGCAGGAGGCGGGGTGGGCTAGGGGGCGGTGCGCCTAAGTTACAGTCGGCGGGGCCATCGCTGACCCCGCCGCTGCTTCCGAACCGGACGTGAAACTTTCGCTTCATCCGGCTCTTGAGTATTCGGACTGTTGTCATCAGCACAGCCCAAACCGTTAC
>DAOUMU010000539.1:0-39822 GCA_034409055.1 Anaerolineae bacterium | reverse complement strand
TCGTGGCTATCGTTAATCCCCGCATTGCTCGACGGATTGCTGGAGTTTCGGTAGCCTAACCTTAAGGTCAACCTTGGTTCAACCTGTTCCTATACTATTCTTTTGTTATCGTGCAATAACTCTATTGATGGCAATATTGAGTGAGGGTAACCGACAACCATCGGTGCGCAGAAAAGCAATGAGCTCGCCGTGGGCATCAGCCACGGCAATGGCCGCCCCCTTATTTTCCTTTTCCAATTCTGCCTGAATAGCAGCGATAATTTTCAAGGCATCCGTATGGGATAGATTGTAACTTTGGTACATTTGGTCCTTTCTCCAACTTCATAAAGCTGACCCGTGCAGTTAGCTCACCTTTCCGGAAGCTACAACGGATCACACTGGACAAAATATGGCTACGATTGTAAATTTTGGTCCAATTAAAAGCTACTTTATAGCTTCCGAGAAGGTTATTCATCCCCTAACCGTACAGGTTGTCATAAAGATGGCACTTCAGGTGGTTGCTTTTTCAGCAGAGCCACAATTCTATCATAGGTATCACCCAATTCCTCGGGCAGCACACGTGTTTCACCAATGACCGACATAAAACTACTGTCACCATTCCAGCGAGGGACAATGTGCATGTGGAGGTGACTCTCTATACCTGCCCCGGCCGTGCGACCCATATTGACCCCGATATTGAAACCATCGGGATGCATCAGTTGAGAGAGAAGTTCGGTAAAATAAGAAGTCAGGGTTATCATCTCAACCTGAGCAACTGGGGATACTTCTGAGAGAGTGGCCACATGTTCACAAGGCAATATCATCAGGTGGCCCGTGTTGTAGGGATAAATATTCATTATGGCGAAAACCGTCTTTCCCCGATAGACCACATAATTCTCACGATCCCGTTTAGGGTCATCATTTAACGCGTTGCAAAAAACACAATCCGTTCTCTTCTTATGCGTTGAAGTTACATATTTCATACGCCACGGTGTGTATAACCTCTCCATTGTTACTTACCTGACTTCTAGCGAAATTTGACCTCAAAACCATAAATTGTAACTGACCAGTGGTGATTATTGCATATTGGACAATACTTAGGTTTCGATCATTTGTCAAGATACCTCCGGGCGTATTTCAATTTTACCCAAATGAAATATCAACCGAATTTGCAAATTGTTGAATAGGGGATACTATAATAGTAAAGTAGGAGTTTTAGTTATGACCCGACTCTCCGGCGATCTGGTGCGCCACCGGTTGGCCACACGCATATTTGGTCAAAATGTGATTTACACAGAGCAAATCGGTTCGACCAACGACGAACTAAAAGAGTTGGCCCGTTGGGGAGCACCGGAGGGATTACTCTATCTGACCGATGAACAATTAGCCGGTCGGGGGCGGTTGGGAAGAATGTGGTACGCCCCGGCCGGTTCCAGTCTGTTGTTATCTCTGCTTTTCAGGCCGGGTGATATGATAGCTCCCAATCAGGGGCAACGCTTGACTATGCTCTGTGCCCTGGCCTTGGTTGACGCCATTCAAAAACAAACTAATCTGACTCCTGGCCTGAAATGGCCCAATGATTTGGTCTGGAAAAACGGCAAAAAGCTGGCTGGCATTTTGACCGAGTTAGAGATTGAGAACAATCGGTTGAGCTGGGTGGTAGTGGGCGTAGGCTTAAACGTCAATGTTGATTTTACAAAGCAGGCCGAGTTGGAAATAGATTCCCTCCCTCAGTCCGGTAATGGAGGCCCCCCCCTATCCCAAACGGCTACCAGCCTGTCAATGGTTTTGGGGCGGGATACCAGCGCTGACCGTCTGCCGATTCTGCAAAGATTTCTGGTCAACGCGGAAGGACGCTATGAGGCCCTCCGGCAAGGCCAGTTACCTCACCACGAGTGGCGTCACCGATTGGTTGGCCTGGAGCAGCCTGTCACCGTTATCGGTCCAGATAGAACCTACCAAGGCATTATGGCCGGGGTGGATGAAAATGGGGCCTTACTACTCAAGCAGATTGATGGCTCAATCGTAACAATTCTGGCCGGGGACGTATCGCTACGTGGTTAAGGCCCTGCTTTTTATGTCAATATTTGCCCAGTATTGTAGTTACGCGTTTTGTAAAGGAGGTATCCTATCTCTACTAAAAACAATCGGTTCATCATCACCCAATCTCCTGCCGAGCGTGCTTTTTTAGTCGGCGTTGAACTGAAGCGGCCCAGAAATGAGCAGGCCGGTTTTAGCATCGAAGATTCGCTGGAAGAGCTGGCGGCATTGGCCGATACGGCCGGTCTGGAAGTCGAGGGTGGCACTTACCAGCGACTGGAAAATATCAATCCCAACACGCTGATTGGCACTGGCAAGGTGGAAGCCTTACAAAGTTATCGTGACGAGTTGGCCATTGACGTCTTCTTGTTTGATGACGAGTTGAGTCCCCGTCAACTGCGCGAATTGGAAAAGTTACTCGAGGTCAAAGTCCTGGATCGTACCGCCTTGATTCTGGACATATTTGCCCGGCACGCTCGCACCCGCGAAGGACAATTGCAGGTCGAACTGGCTCAGTACGAGTACCGGTTGCCCCGCCTGACCCGAATGTGGACGCACCTAGCCCGCCAGGCGGGGGGGCGAGCCGGGGGAGCCAGTGGTGGCGTCGGGGTACGTGGGCCAGGTGAAACCCAGCTTGAGGTAGACCGCCGTGAGATTAACTATCGTATTGCCCACCTCAAAAAGGAATTGGAAAAGGTGCGAGCACATCGGGCCCGGCATCGTAAACAACGACAACGGGCCGGGATACCCACGGTGGCCATTGTTGGGTACACCAATGCCGGCAAAAGTACGTTGTTAAATACATTGACCAACGCCAATGTTATAGTTGCCGACCAACTTTTTGCCACCCTTGATCCCACCACCCGCCGCGTGACTCTGCCCGGTGGCAGTGAAGTTCTGTTCAGTGACACAGTCGGTTTTATTCAAAAATTACCCACCGGGCTGGTGGCAGCTTTCCGGGCCACGCTGGAGGAGATTACTCAGGCAGACTTGATCTTACACGTGGTCGATATTACGCATCCCAATGCGGCAGAGCAAGCAGAGAGTGTAGCCGAAACACTGGCCGAGTTGGAAGCTGGCCACATCCCATTACTGGTCGCCTTGAATAAAATTGACCGGTTGCCTAAATCAGAAGAAGTAACTGAACGGTTGGCCAAGCATCCCAATAGTCTGGCCATTAGTGCTGTGACCGGCCAGGGTTTGACCAGCCTGCTGGCCAGAATAGAGGGTATTTTGCAATCAACCAGGCAAACGATAGCCCTGCTCATTCCTTATGAGCGAGGAGACCTGGTATCCATCCTACATGAGCAAGCGATCATCAAGCGAGAAAAACACCATGCTGAAGGAACCTATTTAGAAGTCTACGTCTCCAGCAATCTGGCCGGTCTGGTGGAATCTTATAAGTTGGAGCCTTCTCGGTCGTAAACTCGTTCTACACAGAGAGTAATCCATATATATTTGGAGGAAAACGCTTATGCTTGATAAACTAGCCCTGATAAAAGGGCTACCGGTAATTATTGGGCTTGTTTTGGTCATTATCAGTTTTATTGCCCAATTTCTTCCCATCTTGTCTTTTTTAACTGTCGGTCAATGGCTCTTACATTTAGGTATTATTGTTGGCCTGGGAGGTATGTTGTTCTCCGACACGTTGTAAGTCGGTTGAGTACTTCAATTTGTTCTTACAGCATCAAATTCGGATCTACTCAGTCTGATACCTCTACTATAAATGAACCTAATAATGCCTGCCCCTCCGTCAGCATGGAGGCAGCCCGCCGGGAAAGCTGGCTGACAGGTTGACCCTCAACCAGGGGTTGGTTCAAATAGGATTGGTCAAAACGTGTCACCAGGGCCTCAGTCAGCAGAGACTCATTTGGTGCTACCCGACGAACGGTGAGGGTATGAGGCCGGTGCAGCAATCGCTTCAGCCAGATGTCAATCTCTGGATCGTTGGCCTGAGCCAGCTTGGAAAGTAGATCGGCATCGGTCATCGTGACGATGTTGGGTAGATCCGTATTGAAAATTTTCTTTTGGCTGGCCAGGACAAAGAGACGCCCCAACACGGCTTCAGTAGCCACTTTGATCGGGCTGGTGAAGAGATGATGCTCAAAGAGGATACGCTCAACCAGGTGCTCGGCAGTAGTCAGGTCGGTAGCAACGTTGGAGCCATCCAGGTATAAACGAGACAACAGATCGGTTGGAGAGGGAATGTGCCAGCCACAGGCAAAAGGATCACGTACAAAAAAATCGAGGTGGTCCAAATGGAGCAAGCCGTTTTGAGTGCGAATCGGGTTGGGCGGCTGGCCCTCTGTCAGAGCCACGATTTGAGCGGGGTCGAAGCCATACTGGCGTAAAAGGCCACCGATCTCCGGCCCAAAAATAATCTCCCGTCCGGCCTGGTGGTGATCAAAATCGGGCAGAATCTCCGAAGAATGAGAGAAGGGACCATGCCCAACATCGTGCAGCAAAGCGGCCAGACGCAGGAGCTCGTTATCAGGCTGAAAATGGGCCACCAGGGCAAAGACCCCCTGAACGTGAGACAAGCGTGAGTGGTGAGTGGGCATCATCAGTCCCCCCGCCCCAAAGGTGTGTATGAAGCCCAGCCGCCGTAGACCCCAGGTGTTAAGTAATTCACGTTCACAGGGCGTAAGAGACACTTTTAGATTCCAGAGAGGGTCCCATAAGATGTTCGCCGTTGGGGTGAAAGGGCGATATTTGGTTTGAGATAAAAAAGCGATACTCATCATAAACAGAATAGGGCAAGATAGATTCTTGCCCTAAAAACTACCTGTACTCGCCGTACTGCCCTGTGGGTCGTACGGGTTATTAAATTCCTTAGCTCAACTTAACTGTAAGCTGCTACGACGGATATCCCCGCTTGCGAGTAGCCACAATACCCCCTACGATTAAAAATAGAATCAAACCGCTGGCCACAACTACAAAAGGTGTGTTTGACTCGGTTCCGTGGCCGGATACTGGCAGCATTGCTTCGGTTTCTGTCGAGTCATCGACTGAAGCTGTCGGTGCGGTAACAGCAGGTGGTGGCGTAGGAGCGGCTGTAGGGATGGTCGGGACAGCAGCCTCAGTCGCCTCCTCTGAATCCTCGGCAGGCTCTGGGGGTGGCTGCAAGCGGGCTGGGTCACCCGGATCGAGACCACCGGTGTCGGTACTGGCTCTCTCGTCGCCTTCAATTTCAGCAATGTAAAGCGTGCTGCCACCAGCATAGATAATTTCATATATGCCGCCAGCCTCGGCGATAAAGCTATATGTTGCCCCTAGAGGCTCACCCAATCCTTGGGCTGTACCCCGATATTCACATGGGATCAGCAGGGCATCTACAAAGGGACAGGTGGGACTGTCTTGCTCTTTAGGCATTATCCAAAGATCAGCCGCACTACAGAATGGCTGCGGACTCTTGTAGTCAAACTCAAGATCCTTGCCACTACAATTTCTAATACGAGCCACAGCCCCTGTTTTAGGGGCATACAGTAAACTCGACTCTATCTCAGGATAAGGAAGTGGAGCCCCCAAGTTATTCTCGATAGTGATGGTTGGACCAGCGAAGTCCGTGTAGTTACTGTCGGTGTGTACCTGCCGTATAATGATTTGATAAATGCCATCAATAAAGACCCGGGTGTCCAGATGGGCCAGGTTACCATTGATGACGGGGGCGTAAGTGGTGGCTGCCCAGATGAGTTGATTGCCTGTTTTGAGAAAAATCTCATATTTCTGGAAATCGGGAAAATCGGCGGCACCGGTAATTGTTATCAGACCGGATACGATCTCTCCGTCCGTAGGGCTGGTAATGTAAACGGTTTCCCCTTCCTGGGCGAAAACGTTGGCCCTAATCCCCACGGTAAACAAAAGCATTACTATGCCCACAACTATTACATATCGTAAAGGATGATGTTTCATTATCCTACCCTCGCGCACTATTGTAGAGAAAATAACGATAACTCTTCTGGCTTAAGATGACATAAAATTACTTCACATAAGATGATTATATCACAGGAGTGAAATTATGAGAAGTTTATCGCAACAATTTGAGAGGTGAGCGTCAAGGGTGAGGAGAAGATTTATCAAGCCAAGTCATTGCCGGCAAAAATTAACCGGGTCCGTTCAATTTCGATCCAATGATCGACCAGCCCCAGGGCCTTGAGGACATCTTCCGGGCGCAGGTTACCAAACTGACCGGCTGTCAAACGCATGTGCAAATAAGCCTGACCATCGGCCACCGATTCGAGACACAACTTATGTAACCAGGGACGTAGATCAAACTCTTCCTCCCCCCGCTTCCGGCGACGAGTCTGCACGATCTTATCAGCCGCCAACAAAGTCTCAATTCGTCGGGTCAACGCTTCAGCCGATAGGTCTGTTTCCACCATAGCCCGGTACTCAGCCTGACGCAGCAAATGTTGTAAAGCGGGGGACTTGAGGGGAACTTCTTCAACCGAATGTAATTCTATGCCAACCGGCAGCGTGGCTTTAATTCGCCTGAGAGCCTCTTCCGGGGCCACCGGTCGGGTCATGATAATATCAATAATTTCAGCCCGACCGGTCGTGCCCACAGGCAAACCAGAGGCTATTTGCATTTTGGGCCGGGGGTTAAAGCCTTGCGAGTAAGCCAATGGAATTTGGGCCCGGCGCAGAATACGCTCCCAGGTAAGGGTTAAATCTAAATGGGAGATATATTTGATTTGCGCTTTTTTAGCAAAGGTAAGCCGCAGACGATGCCTGGATGGTGGTTGATTTAGACCGGTCATCTATCCCTTCATCATTTGTGCTAACAGGGCTCGTGTTGTGTCAGAAACGGGCAAGTCTAATTCATCCAGTTCTGCCAAGGTAAACCAACCGGCATCACGGACATCATCGGCCGGGGTCAAGGGTTGTGTTGGATCCAATGCCTCGGCCTCTAAATCTAAAATTACATAGTGATACTGTATTCGACCGGCCTCATCATGATGAATGGCATCAAAGGCATAAATAACTTCGCCGGCTTTTATTTGCAGGCCAGTTTCTTCTAACGCTTCGCGTTCAGCAGCCATTTTTAGCGTTTCGCCCAACTTCACACTGCCGCCGGGAATGGCCCACTTATCTTTAGCCGGAGCCTTGCCTCTTAAAACGAGTAGTACTTTATTCTGATGGATGACAACTGCGCCCACAGCTACCCGGGGAGCATCGGGATAGATTGTATTCGTCACCGATAAATTTTTTGTAATTTTATTAGATTGAATCGACTTGAGCCGATATATTACCAACTTTTTACGACGGAAGCAAACCGTAAATCTTAGCCAGAAGGCTCTCCACACATAACTGTGGCCTGGATCTCTTACCATTCGCTCAATTTCTAACCATTTTCATACGTTTTACATATGAAATTCCTGCACTTTTCGGCTAGCCTATTATGGTAGGTTTTTTACCCCCGGTAGGTTGGAGCTTTGGGGCGGCTCTTTCCTCACCCAGACAACATCCCCAGTGTAACTTAAAAAAGTTTTGAGGTTAAGAAAGAAGGACTATCGCCACATTGGCAGAGTACTTACTGAGTCAATGGGAGTCCCTCAGCCTTTTACATGTTACTACCGGGCCAAACAGGATTAGTAATTTAACTGCGTTAGTATTATAGAATAGTAAAATTTTCAAACCAAATTCTTATTGTTTTTTAACCAAATTCTGAGAGACTTAGTTTATAGTATCATCAAGTTGAAATTCAATTTTATCTCTCGGAGAAAATTAAACTGATTATGCAGAGATTACGTTTTTGGATTGCAATATTAAGTGTCTGGTTGATTTTCTTTTTCAACATTGAACGTATTCTCTTTCGAACCGAGGTCAATATTATCCGTTCAGACACTTATATTTTTGTCGCAACCGTCGCTCTTATAAGTTTGCTATTACCAAGATTACGTGGGGTGTCCTTTGCAATACTGCTGATTGTCCCCACAGCTTTGTTCCTGTTCCTGTGGTATCACGACCCATTTTGGAAAAAAGTTGCTGCTTCCTCTTCAAACTTCGCTCACCTAAATTCTATTGTTCTGTTAACTCTCATCCAGGTAAACGCTATTATCTTGACCGGGCTACTCGCCAGACAAATCACCTATAGGTTAAGCGAATTTGAAGGAGTTATAGCCAACATCACTTTTGGCCATATTGGCCAACGTCCGCATCCTTTTTCAGAAGAACAAAGTGCTATGTACAGGGAAATAAAGCGGGCTCGCCGCTACGAGCGTCCCCTGGCAGTCATGGCATTTAAAATCGATGAAGATACCATTCAAGTTGCATTGCCGCAAATGGTCAAGGAAGTCCAAAAAGGGATGATGAAAGAATATACACTGGCCGGTCTGGCCCGCATCCTGAATGATAGTTTGCAAGGTTTTGATACCATTGCGCTGTCTGACAATCATTTTATTGCGGTGCTACCGGAAACAACCAGTGAAGAGGCACCCCATATTGCTCAACGCCTGGAAAAGGCTATCAAAGAAAAGATGGATGTGAAAGTCCATATCGGAACCGCCAGCTTCCCTGACCAAGCAATGACATTTGAGAGTCTGGTTGAACTGGCTCTGACAAATGCCGAACAACATCGTCCAGATATTGAATTTAATCCTCGACAAAACTTGAAACATAAGCCGCAACTTACATAGGAGGTATAACAAACGATGACTTGGATGGTAATTGAGCGCCCTGGTGTAAAATTATATAAACCCCATTATCAGGCTATACAACGGGCCTTAGAAATAACCTTGTGTCTGCTTCTGGCCCCGTTTTTAGTTCTCCTATTCCTGGTCATTGCCATAGCCATCCGGCTTGATTCACCTGGTCCAATCTTCTTCGTACAAGAGCGTGTCGGCAAAGGCGGCCGGCGATTTAAAATGATCAAATTCCGGACAATGTATCACGATGTGGATACCAGCTCACACTATGCATTTATGAAAGCCTTTGTTAACGGCCAGATCAAAGCTACCGGAGGGGACAAGGTTTTCAAGCCGTTTAAGGATAACCATGTCACTAGCGTCGGTCGCATCTTACGCAAAACCAGCTTGGATGAGCTACCCCAGTTAATTAACGTCTTTAAGGGAGAAATGAGCGTTGTCGGTCCCCGCCCCAACGTTCCCTGGGAAGTAGAAGAATACCACGCCGTGCATCAAGCCCGACTAGAAGTCCTACCTGGTATTACCGGACTGGCTCAGGTGCGGGGAAGAAGCAACATCACCTTCGACGAAATCGTTCAATACGACATCGAATATGTTGAAAACCAAAGTTTAAAACTGGACTTGCAAATCTTATGGTGGACGATTTCCTCTGTTCTGTTCGGCAAAGGGGCTGGCTGATTATTTGTTGTCAGGATTTATCATAATTTATAATGGTCGCTATAATTAGCGACCATTTTTATTTTCAAATTGAAGGATTTGATAAATGAACTTTTATGCTCACCCGACAGCGGAAGTTTCAACGGAAGCAATTGTTGGTCCGGGAACACGTATCTGGCATCAGAGCCAGGTCCGTGAAGGAGCCCGTATTGGCAGGGAGTGTATTATTGGCAAGGGTGTGTATGTTGATTTTGAGGTGGTGATTGGTAACCACTGCAAATTACAGAATGGGGTCTACGTTTATCACGGGGCCACACTTGAGGACGGCGTCTTTTTGGGACCAGGGGCGATGCTACTGAACGATAAGCACCCCCGGGCGATCAACCCTGATGGTACCCTCAAATTAGATACCGACTGGGAAGTTAGTCCAACCCACATTGGCCAGGGTGCAGGAATTGGCGGCGGGGCTATAATTTTGCCAGGAGTGACCGTGGGTAAATGGGCGATTGTTGGCGCGGGTTCCGTCGTCACGCGCGATGTCCCAGATTACGGCCTGGCCTACGGTAACCCGGCCCGCCTGGTGGGGTTTGTCTGTGCATGCGGGCAACGACTAAATTTCAAGCAGGAAACAGGCCAGAATGTTACGTTAGAATGTCCCAGTTGTCGCCATGAGATACGTATCCCCCAGGCTACTCATCGCTCAATCGCAGAGAAGTTGTGATCAGTAGAGAGAATAAGTTGGGTGTGTTTCAATGAAACACACCCGTTTCAGTTACCCATTCCCTTATGGCTGATAGCCATGCTCTTCAACATAGATCACCTTGCTCCCCTGCGGACAGAAACCGAAGGTAACTGGTCGTAACTCCGGCAACTCCCGACATATCTCTCGATGATGCGCCGGGTCCGCATACAGCAGCAGAAAGCCACCGCCTCCGGCTCCCAACACCTTCCCCCCTATCGCTCCCACCGACCGCGCTCGTTCATACCACTCATCGATCCGGCGGTTACTGATATTGCTCGCCAACTTCCGCTTCTCCAACCAACCCGCATGCAAAATTTCCCCAAACGCATCAATGTCATCCCGGCCTAACGCCTCACACAACTGCCCCGCCAAGCCGACCATCCGCCGCAGTGACGCCCGCTTGGCCTCATTGCTCCGTGTCTCCTGCCTCTGCTCCGTCAAGATGTCATCCGCACTCCGCGTCAAGCCCGTGTACAGCAGCAACAACCGCGATTGCAGCCGCTTCCGCGTCGCCGGCGAGCAGATCACCGGATCGGTATAAACGCTCCCGTCCGGATTGAACCGGATGTATTGCAGCCCGCCGTAGGCCGCGATGTACTGATCCTGTTTGCCAATCGGCTTCCGGCACCGATCGATCTCAATGTGACAGGCTTCATCTGCCAGCCGCTCCGCCCCGGCCATATGCCCCTTGTAGGCATACAGCGCGTTCAGCAACCCCACCGTGTAGCTACTCGATGAGCCCAAGCCCGTCCCCTCCGAAGGAATATCAGAGATCGAGGTGATCTCGATCCCTTCTTTGAGGTCCAACAGGTACAGAGCCTCCCGGATCAACTCGTGTTTCAACTCGCTCGCACTGTCCACAATCTCAGTCACCGAGTAACTGGCCCGAATCTTGTGATCGAACTTGGGATTGACCGTGATGTAAATATATTTATCGATGGCCGTACTAACGACGGCGCCTTGTTCTTGCTCATAGAAGGCTTTCAGATCACTGCCCCCACCAGCAAAGCTGATCCGCAATGGGGTCCGAGTGATGATCATATCGCTAACCTCCGCTTCGTGTTGAATTCCAGAATGATTTGGGGGCATTTCAA
Organism: Anaerolineae bacterium; assembly: GCA_034409055.1. Taxonomy (GTDB): domain Bacteria; phylum Chloroflexota; class Anaerolineae; order 4572-78; family J111; genus DAOUMU01. The sequence goes on along the minus strand of DAOUMU010000539.1, from coordinate 28,663 downwards.
ACGAGTTTGTTGCTAACTGATCCTACGGGGAGAGACAATTTAGCAAATTGCTCTACAACTAAAATGAAACACACCCAAAGATTTTTGATTGAGGGGTTATACTTCAGCGTCTTTGGCAATGGCCGAGGAGATGATATGGGTTAAGACCATGTGCACGTCTTCAATCTGGACCATAGGTTCGCACGGCGCGATGAGACACACATCACATCTTTTCGGCATTTCACCACCATCCCGGCCGGTGATGCCCACTGTGGTCACTCCCCGCTCACGGGCCAGATCAAGCGCCTTAATCACATTGGGTGAGCGTCCGCTGCCGCTGAAGGCAATCAGTAGATCACCCGGCTCGGCCAAGGCGTCCAGTTGTTCAGCAAAAATAGTTTCATAACCGCAATCGTTGGCGTAGGCCAGCATCACCGGGATGTTATCGGTCAGGGCGACCGCCTTCATCCGCGGTTTGCCCTCAGCCACGGTCGCTTTGAGCAGATCGTTGGCAAAGTGAGAAGCAGTGGCCCCGCTACCACCGTTGCCGATGAGAAAGATTTGTTTGCGATCCATTCTGGCTTGCCTGAGAGTTTCGATAATCTGAGCGATCTGATCCTGCGGAAGTCGCTTTAAGATGTCACGAATCTCATCAAGATACTGTTGGATGTACGACATAGATACTCCTCGACTAGAAATTTTTATGAATGTAATACTTTTTGGCTGGCAAAAAAGTGATTTTGAAAAAGTTACGGTCCCCAGGAGATACGCTCATTCGTCCAGGCGCGTTTGCCATCGCCCCAGAGAATGGCGGCCGGCAAATCGAATAACTTTTGAGCCTCTCCTCCCACGATGGGTACCACCCAGACTGCCCACTGACCATCTCGGTCAGAAACAAAGGCCACCCAGTTACCATCGGGGGAGATGGCGGGCAACCCGTCGTTGGAGCCTGGACTGTTAGACAAATTCTTAACCCCGGCCCCATTCAAGTCCATCACATAAGCTTCCCAATTGCCATCCCGTTGGGAAGTAAAGGCAATCAAGTTACCTTTGGTATCAGAGGGGGCATCGCTGGTGTCTCTGGTAAGCTGTCGGGGAATGAAGCCATCGCTAAAGCCCTTGGTAGAGGTGGAAGACACAATGTAGATGCCACACAGGCTCGAACCGGCCCATGTGTTGCACCCCTTATAAGCGATCATGTCGTTCGACGTCCAGACCGGATGAGTACCCTGGATTTCGCCCGTCTGGCCGGCTGGCACCAGCACCCCAAGCCAGGGTAGATTCTGGCAGCGTGAGTCCACTTCCTGATGGGGGGGTAACAAACTACATTGCACAAAGATAAAGGGCTTACGAACAGTCTTGGCCAGCCTTGGTACACCATCTTCAATGATCCATTTTGGACTACCACTGGTCAACTCTGAGTTTCCATACACCACCCGGTTTCCCCACGGATCGTAAAAGGGGTGCCAGTCCTGGGGGGCATCACTGACCTGTTTCTCAGTGCCATCGACCAAATTGTACTCGAACACATTTTCCACGCCGCCACCCTCACGGTTGATCAACATCCGTTGGCCATCGAATCGAAAATTGGGTTGGCGGGCGTTGGGGATTTTGACAAGTTCCTGACCATCAGGCATAGAGAAGACGTACAGATCATAGACAACCTGACCGTTGTCGATAGGTACAGCCAACTTACCACTGATGTCAGTGATCGAAGGCGCTTCAGCAGGAGTAGGGACAGGCACAGTCACCGAGGCCTCAGCCTTATCCAGAGGAGTGATTGGAACCGGATTATTGGCCCAGGCCATTTGGGGAGTTACAGAGAGATTGGCACTGCCTTCCGACCGATGGACCTGGACGGCAAGCAGGTTCGTGCCGGCAACGAAATCGGTAATATAAGGACTGAGATCAATCACTCCAGTCGACGTACCCGCTTCCCGGTCAGCGGCCAAGGTATCGTAAAAAACCGGTTCGCCCGGCTGGCCCAAACCCTGGCGGGCGACCTCTACCCCGTTGAGATAGGCCACAAAGCCCCCCTCATATTTCATTTCCAGGGTCAGTTCCGTCAGTGAGGTAGGATCAGGCACGATGAAGGTCCGCCGGATGAAGACGGAACCGTAATCACCCGACGGCAGGACGGCCAAAACCATCCCCGACTCAGTAATGGTCTGTGATACCATGAGAGACATATCGTTATCATGGAGAGGTTGGGTGACCTGGCTCAAGTCGGTGGCATACTTTCCTGCGCCGTAGCCAATGCCAGTAGGGCCAGAAAACCAATCGCTATCGTCAAAGTCGATAGATTTCCAATCAGCCGGAGGCTCTGACCAGCCTGGCCAATATTGCCAAACATCACCGGTCTCGACAAAAGTACCGGCGGATGGTCTCACGATTGCCGTCTCAGTCACATCGATGGACGCAACAGCTTGATATCGGGTCAAGCTCAGATGTTTGTAGTTCGGCACCTTCTCCCTTGGCAGGTTCTGACTATAGATTCCTATTCTATTATTGACCTCTCCAACCCAACAAAATTGCTGGCCCGTTTCGAGCAATCCGTAAGGCACCCGCACAATAACCATATTGCCACCGGGCGGACTACTCGCCTCAACCACGGTCGAAGCCCCCCATTTTTTTACTGTTTCGTCCCATGAATTAACGACAGCTCGCCCTTTCTTGTGATCATATCCAACCCGATACTCAACCCCGCGATAATTCCGCCACAAACCGGTACCGGTGCGGCAATCGCTATCAATAAATAAAATGTATTCTAAAGACCGACCTACGGGTCCCATTTCCCCGGCGGTGTAGAAAATGATTTCGAAGCCGGTACTATTTTGTTGAATGGCAATACTGGTCAAGTCATAATTGGGGAGCGGCACGTCTCCCATAATGTCGGACACCACCTGCTGCGAGGTGTGGGGTTGGACCACGATGTCCCCGCTTCTGACTTGTTCTTCAAGCGCAACCTTTCTGGTCACGCTACTGCCCGAGTTTTTCCAGACAGCCCAGGCATGGGTAATCAGGAAGGGCTCGGTTACCTCTTCGGCAGACACCTGAAAGCTGGGTGGTTCAACTTCGGTCCACTTCTCCAGTTCCAGGATGGAGAAGGACACCTCCTGGCCATCAAAATTGGCCACAAATGGCGGCGGGGCCTCAGCCGCCAAGAAGGTGGTCCCTTCAGGAAGGGGCACATTAATTTTCAGGTCCCACATGCGCAGTCCCCCCACATTCTTGGGATAGATGGTGTAAGTGATGATATCATCGACCACAGCCGCACTGATCTCGAGTTGCAACCGTGATCGAGGGGGGGGCTCCCAATTCAATGTGGGCCGGGTGATGTCAATGGAGACATTATTGGTCAGATAGTCGCCGGGTTGATCACCCTGCCAGGCGATCCAGGTCCGGGTGGTAAAAACCATTTTCGTGGGATCTGTCACCTCAACAATGAAGTAGGCATCTCTGATCGATTCATGACGGAGCGCAGAGGTAAAGAAGGTTATCTCTTCCCCATCAAAGTCGGTGCTCGTCGACGGTTGGGCGTTCGCCTCAAGGAAGCGAGTTCCCTCCGGCAGTGGAATCTTAAACGCTACGTCATTCATCCGCCAGTCAACCCGGCTGGAAAAGGTGATCCGATAGGTGATCTGGCCATTGTCATAAGAGGGGATTAGGTTAAACCAGAAAGGAGGCCACTGAGCGTAAACTGGCTCCGATGCAAGCAGCAACGTCAATAGCAGGGCAATACTAATTAAAAGACTCAACCTGTACTGAATTTTGATCATTTCACATTAGAGTGACACGATGAATAGTTACAAAAGCTAAAGATTGGGACGGGCCACGTATTGTGGGTCATACAAGCGATCATAATCAGGTTCCAAATCTTCACCGTAAAAGTCCAATCCGAATGTCGAGACTACCTTCAAAATTCGCCCAATCTGCTCTTTGGTCAAGTTCCTTGTCCACCCCATGAGGGGGTCTTTACCGGTATGTACGTTAGACCAATCTTTAGTCGTGGCACTGGGTATCCGCAGATGGTTTACAGCCTCTGCAGGCATCTCTATCTCAATGGCCTTAAATATTTGCTCAAGTTCTGTTCTGCCCTGTCTAACTAATCGCTCATAGGTTACCAGATGCCAGGGATGAGGCTTCGGTAGGGAGAGGGGCGGATAGTAGTGCATACACCAGCGGGCCGCCCGGGCTTCCTCCTGGGTTTTCAAGGTTTGCATATAGGCCGAAAGTTCCGGAAAGGCAGCGGCAAATGAAGGGGTGATTTGCATCGGAATCCCGACGGTGTCTCGACCACCCCGTATCTGTGAGGCCACGACCGCACATGGATGCCGGATCAGTAGAATAGGCGTCCGCAGAGGAAATTTCTCCGTCATCCATTTCAAAATCGCGCTGGCTCGAACAAATTTGACGACCCAACCTTTTCTGGCCAAAATCTGGCCCATACTGTTATGTTTAGCTGTCTCGCGATTGACTAACTTCCCGGTTAGTATGCCTCTCAAGAACACTTCCGCTTCCGGCCAATCGGTACCCGGCGCAATATAGGGTCTCCAACCAAGATTCATTTCCCCTGCTCCAGGAGCTCTATTCATATCTAACGGCTCATACAACAGACAGTAACCTGGAATCGTCCTCATGATCTCACCCAACCAGGTGGTACCCGAACGGGGGCTACCCGTTACGACGATGGTATTGCGAATATCGTACTCTTTAGCCTGAAGCGGGCCATAAAAGGACAAAAATGTATTGATCATTTTTGTCTTGACGTTAGACAGTGGTTTCCTGATTGGTTCCGGTAACATCAATTCCTCCAACAACGCGCCAGCAGGAAAGTTAAACGATGGTTTGTAGTCCAGACTCTATTCAGAAGTATGAAGTATCACTGGCAGATAAAGGCGATGAATCAGCCCATCGTCTGTCGGCGTTGGCAGCACGGCAACTGTGTCCGTCACAACTCTGGAAACGGTATTATTCATCTGCGAGGTAGCGACAACAAGAATGGAACAAATGGTTTTGCTGATGGCATCAGTCGGTACCTGTACCGCAACTGACACCTGCTCACTTTGCCGGGCATCGAGTGGCCCAACAGTCGATGAAGAAGGGATGATAATCCAGCCAGGCTGCTCTGGGATAACTGTTACCCTAAAGCTGTCCGGGTTATCACCCGTATTGGTCAAGATGTGGGTGAAAGTCATCACCTCCCCAGCATACACTTGCCCAGAGTAACCAGACGTCAGTTCCAACCCTGGGGGCTTCGGCCGCACTGTGACTGTATCGGCCACAGATACAGAAACAGTGCTACTTGCTTGAGAGGTAGCAACGACGAGAGCAGAACCAATGGTATTGCCGATAGCATCATCGGGAACCTGCACCGTAACCAACACTTGCTCACTTTGCCGGGCATTGAGCGGTCCAACAATCGCTGGAGACACAACAGCCGTCCAGTCCATCAAATCTGGGGTAGCTATTACCCTAAAGCTGTCCGGGTTATCAGCCGTATTGGTCAAGAGGTGGGTGAAAGTCATCACCTCCCCAACATACACTTGCCCAGAGTAACCAGACGTCAATTCCAATCCAGGGGGTCTCGGCTGCACTACAAATCTATCAGTGACAGATACAGAAACGTCGCTACTTGCTTGGGAGGTAGCAACAACCAGAACAGAACCAACAGTATTACTGATAGCATCATCGGGAACCTGCACCGTAACCAACACTTGCTCACTTTGCCGGGCATTGAGCGGTCCAACAATCGCTGGAGACACAACAATCGTCCAGTTGATCAAATCTGGGGCGGCTATTACCCTAAAGCTATCCGGGTTATCACCCGTATTGGTCAAGATGTGGGTGAAAGTCATCACCTCCCCAGCATACACTTGCCCAGAGTAACCGGACGTCAATTCCAATCCAGGAGGCGTGTTAGGGGGTGGCAAGGGGCCAATCTGCTGGTCATCTACGGCAAATTCATCGTAGCATAAAACACCCGCTGTCCCAGAGTCAACACCATACAGTCGAAGTGAAACCGCATTTAAGGAAGGCATTATAGATAGATCCACTGTACGATCATATCGTACGCCGTCCACCCATACTGAAACCAGGTTATTGGGCTGGTCCCACAAGGTTTCCAAAAGAAAGGGCCGATCATCCGGTATCTCTACGTCGGGTGGACCAGTCCAGTATGGACTGACAACACGGTAATTAACAAATGATCTTCCCCCCATTCGTTTGATGTTTAGACGTGCCAGCAGTGCTCCACCAGAGCTACTACGGGAATCATACTGCCATCTGAGAATATTGAACTCATTTCCATCGCTCATTGTCAAACCCGAAACATCCACATACAAACGGGAGTAGACAACATCTGCTGGCTGCCAGTTAGGTCGAATAGGGGTATCGAGAATGACAACCTCTGCATCATTGACATCAACTTGCAACCCCGAACCCTGACCGATCCCGCAAGCGGCACTATAATGAGCACCCGCATCATTTCTAACATAATTATAATTGTGCTCGACTTTTCCTCCATAAGTCAAGTTGTCGCAGTTGAAGCGATCGTAGAAATAGTAAGCTGTGTCTGGATTGATCGGCTCTTGAGAGAAGTTATTAGCTAGAAATCGATCCAGAATATTTCTGGTAACGGTTGCCACATCGTTATCCACTGCCAGTCCCCTGGCCCAACGAAGTGTATTCGCTGAAAAAACAGCCCCCCCACCGGGGGTGGTATAGATACCCATCACGCTAAACCCGTCTGACGCGGGAGATGCCCCCAGGATAGCAAAATTATCGGGAGTTCCATCGGTGCCTAAAGGTCCTGTAATCATTTGCCCATCCAGAGCACAATTAAAAAGGGTACCATCAACTTCACTGCCCACAATCGCCGTAAATGAACTCCCGGTACGGCCAAAAATATCTCCATTTGATAACGTTGTACCGGCAAAAACCCAGTGGTCTGCTTTGTTTATCCAGTACCCACCGTACCCGTTATTGTAATCGTAGTAACCACTTGTATTAACATAGCCCCCATGGCGAAAGGAGGCGCCAATAATTGTATTCTCTGCATCATATATGGGATGATCCCAATTGTAATCTGTCTCTGCTTCAGGCTCCGTAGCCGGATCTTTTCTGTAATCCCTATAAACTACCAAAGTTCGTCCTGCGTCTTCCAATCTCGTCTGCCACCACATCGTGTTACCACTCAGATTGATGAACCGACCGCCATCATTGACAAAGGCTTTTATTCTTTGTCGCATGTCCCAGGACCAATATTCACTGTGACCGGCGATGATAACAACCTCGTAATTATTTAACAAATCTGGCATGAACATAATATCGTAAGTGGTCGCATATTCCATGGAATAGCCCTCTGCTTCAGCCCACCTGACAAAATACTCCTCCCACATAGCAAAATCTCCTAAGCCCGGTTTACCATAGGGTCTATCGAAGCTTACCTTATAACTTTGCTTCTCATCGGTTGAGTTGAAGTCATACAGGGATTTTCCTCCAAAAGGGTTATAAGCCTGATACGTTAGTACTGACGACAAGAATAACAGATCGGAGGTTGAGCCTGGCTGATCTTCCCGCACCCAGAAAATGAGAGACCGAGTGCCAACTGAGGTTGGGAAGTCGACTGTGTAGACGCCGCTAGGCCAACTGGGTGGCACAGTAAGACTATGCGCTACGGGCCAACCGCAACCGGTTTCATAACCACCTGCACAATCGTAGAAAGCACCTGTCAAGTCAGAGATGGTTGTCATCAGTTGGCGCGAAGCACCTTCTCGATATACATTGATATCATAAGTGGCAATATCGGTAGAGATGTAAAAATCTATGATTTCCCCCTGAGCCACGGATACGGCGGAGGCGTACCCACCCAGCGAAACCCCATCCCAGCCAGCATGAGGGACTGATGCAGAGGTGGTACCAGACATCTCGTGACAACCACTTTGACAGCCCGGATTGGTCTGAAATATCCTGCTCTCTCCATGACACGTTGAGCAAACGCCACGAGTTATAACTTCAGTGCCATAAGTTGTGCTCCCAATCCAGTTGACACTTATTGTGATGACTATAATCACTCCGAGCGTAATTAACAATAGAGGCTTTGAAAAACTGGACAGCCAATCAGTCCTTGGCAAATATAACATTGCTGCCCTCCTTAACTATTTTATGCCATAACTATACCCTTTAGTTATAGATGTAAAACGATCAGACAAAGAACCATTTTACATTTTGGCATAGAATAGTAGGAAGTGAATATAAAGTTCACTAGAAAACAGTTAGAAAAAGGAGGCTGGAGACTGAAGGCTAGCGTCACCGTTGAAACGCATTTTTCTCAAAAAATAAGCCGAAAAGAGGATACAGGATGTTTAAACACTACTTAATATACCTGATTAGTACATACGCTCTCCCGAACATTTTAGTCTTTCTAGCTGAAGAACTGAGACAAACGGTTATGGAGCAAAGGGTCCCGTGGCCAGGGCCTCGAGTTGGTCATCGCTGATGTGCACAACGGCGAAGATAGAGACCCGATCGATCCCTCTGCGTTCGACTAACTCTATCTCCTGAACTAATTGTTGAGGGGTTTTTAAGGGCGCGTCTTGCTCTTTGAAATTAGCCACACCCAACCCGACCATCGTCCGCTCAAGATCTCCCTCTGTCTGCCACTCGTCAATGAGACTCTCCAGGGCTGATACCTCGTCAACATAGGCCATAGGCACCACGAAATCTACATAACCTTGGTCCAACCAATGATACCAGTTCTGGAAAATATCAGCAGCCCAGGCCGAGTTGCGAAATACAGCCGCCGAGACCTGCACTTCTGGCCTGACCCGCTTAACCTGTTGATAGACCTCTTGCACTAAAGCCGTCACACTCTCTTCCCGAAAGGTATTCCAGCGTGAGATGAGTTCTTGCCGGGCCTGGGGGTCCATCACCCGGTTTCCAGCGGGGATCAGCTCACTTTGACCGGTGGCCAATAGGGTCCGCTCACCCTTGAAAAAGCGGGCCGCATTTTGCATCCCGGTCAAGGCCCGCATATTGACATATTTCATTGATTTGACCGGACCATCGACAAAGACCAGACTGCCTCCCCTTTCGACAAATAAGGTCAACTCGTCTGCAGTGGCGGCTTCCATAAGGTAAACGTTGGGCACGACCACCACGGAAGTGGCATCTAGCGTGGCCAAATCTTCTTGCCTGACTTGAGTTGGCTGCCAGCCCAGGCTTTCTAACCAGGCTTTGCTTTTGCGGAAGAACCTGGGGCCAAATTCAGCCTCATTGGTCTCCGACCGGAAGATGTAAACATCTCCTCCCTCTTCTCCCAGTAAATACTCAATGCTCCGCCTGAGGATCTCACTTGAAGCCGCGATCTTTTGATCTTCGGCGTGCCAATTCAGGGTAACAACCTCACCCTGGCCATAGGTATTGAGCATAACAGCCGGCAGGCCATCGTCGAATTCGGCCAGCACCTCAGCCGTTGCCACACCAATCAGTGGATTACCGCTAAAGGAACCGTAGACAGGTAACTCGATCCCCCGTAAACTTTCCAGGTTCATGCCATACTGGTCAGCAAAGGCACTGATACTGTAATCATCAAAGCTCCATTTGCCACCAGAGGGGTAGCGAATGTAGTCCAGATGCACCCCATCCACCTCGTAATTTTCCACCACTTCCAGAATAAGGTCGCTCATAAACTGCCGGGCATCTGGGCGGGCAAAGTTGAGCCAATGGTCTTGTGAACTGCCACTGGCGTCTACGATCGACCACTCAGGGTGCTCTGAGAGAATAGGGCCTGGCTCCCCATAACGGGTGCCGATACGCCCCGTGCCAAACCAGGCATGAACTTCTATGCCACGTCGATGGGCTTCAGTCACAAAGTAGCCTAGCAGGTCGAAATCTTCCGGGACGTTATCAACAGATGAAGCTTTCGTTTCGGTCATATTACTATCATAGTAAGCATAACCATCCAAAAAGATGAGCAAGAATACCGTGTTGAAATTGCCGGCCTGAATACGATCCAGGACCTTGTCGGCTTTCCAGGGAGCATCCACGGATTTGGGGTGGACCCAGATTCCCCGCATAACAAAGCGCGGTTCAGCCTCGGGTAAGGCAATACTTGTTTCAGTTTCTTCAGTGTTGTCAACCAGGGACAAAGGCTCTGTTTCACCAGAAGAGGGGGTCGGTGTGGGTGATGGCGTGGGGATAGGCGAAGAGGTTTGAGTAGACGACGATGTGGAGATGGTCAAGGAAACAGGCGTATCTGCCGGGATGGAAACAGCCGAGGCAGACGACACGGTCTCCTGTTGACTGCTGGCACACCCCCAGATCGTAATAAGGGCACTGCCAATCGTTAGACAGATGAGTAATATCCATTTGACAGACCGGACCGAATGGTAAATTTTTTGTTTCATTATCATAGGGCGGCCAAAGCTACCTTGATTTTGCCTCCAATATCTTTTCAACAATAGATTTAACAACCTGTTCATTACTATTTATCCGATAGCTTTCCTTCTTTTTTAGCGACACCTGGGGTAAATCGGCTGCGGTTTTGATCTGAACCATTTTACCGGCCCCAATTAGATATTGATCAACGTTGCCTAATGTGCCCCCAAATACGGTGTACACCGGTGTCCCCAACACAGTGGCCTCACGGTTCATGGTACCCCCAGCGCTAATCATCAAATCGGAATGGTAAACGAGATTGGGACCATCCAGTGGCCTGTCAGGAATAAACAGATTGTCGTAAGTCAAGGTGCTATAGTAATCTCGTTGGTCGGTCCGACGAGGTAGCAGAACAACAAAGCTATTCGGTGTAGAGATAACGTGTTTGAGCAACTCATCAAAAAAGGGATTCTCGAAACGATGATAATTAGCCCCGGTAGCCGGAGGCCGCATCGTGACCAAAATCTTATCATCTGATATCTTCAACTGCCGGCGAAAGCTGGGATCAGGCTGAAAGTTAGACAGGTAAACATCTTCTTTGATACCCTCATATTTATCAACCCGTTCCGGGGAAGCACCATATTTTTTAAGCGCGTCATCCGAAAAAAAGCGGGGAACAATGACTTTAGTGGCCAAGCGAAAGTTGATATGGTTGGCTGGCTGATACTCATAATCCATGATGGTAACCATGGGGATATTGAGCATACGAGCCGCCAGGGCCTGGGTATTGGAGTTATGACTGACGGCCAAATCTATTTTCTTTCCCCTGACATAAGCCATTGAATTGATTGTCTGCCGCAGCACTGATAGGGCTTTGCCTACTAAGCCTTTTCCCCCATGGCGACCGGTAATGGTGTGAGCCAATCCGTATCGATCAGCCAAAGGCACGGTTTCGGCAAAGTGACGCGTCGTAATAAATAATTGATGTTTTCTGTCCTCTAAAATTTTGATAATCGGTACAAAAAAGAGCACATGGGGTGAATTGGCCAAATCAATCCAAATATTCATTGTCATTTTATCTTAAGAGGATTAATTAAAAATGATTGACGTCCCATTTCCTAATTGTTTCACCGTAAAGCCAGCCTCAAACCAGGCTTCAGTAAAGCCAAATTTTCTGGCAGAGAAGATATATTTATTTCTCATCTTTTCTGAGAACATACCTGGGTCTAAATTCAAATAATCTCGATGGTCTACCAGTAAGGCCAGGCAATCAGCCCCGGTTACAACCTCTTCCAAACTGGTATGGGGATGGACATAAGGGTCATGAATTTTAATCTCACAGCCAGCTTCTCTGAGGTAATCTACGACTTTAAGGGAGGGGCTCTCTCTGACATCATCCACGTTCGCTTTGTAGGCCATCCCCAGGACAGCAACGACCGGATGGCTGATTTCGTCCAGCATTTTCATAATGGCCTGACCCACATGGGCCGGCATTTGATCGTTGGTTGCCCGAGCCAAATTAATAAGCCGGGCTTCGCCTGGAGAACGCTCTACAATAAACCAGGGATCAACGGCTATACAATGACCCCCCACTCCCGGTCCTGGCTGCAAAATATTAACCCGAGGATGTTTATTAGCCAGCTCTATGACCTCCCACACATTGATTTTAAGCTGGCTGCTGATGCGGGCCAACTCATTGGCCAGGGCAATATTGACATCCCGGTAGGTGTTCTCAACCAGTTTGACCATTTCGGCGGTGGTCGCATCGGTTAAATAAATATTACCCGTTACAAATTTACGGTAAAGCTCCCGGCTACGTTCAGCCGATTTCTGATCAATTCCCCCCAAGATACGATCATTTTGAACCAATTCGGTCATGATCCGGCCAGGCAAAACCCGTTCTGGGGCATGAACAACCTGAAAATCTAGGCCCGCCTTTAAACCAGAACGCTCCATAATAGGCACAACCACATTACGAGTCGTACCCGGCGGTACGGTCGATTCTAGAATGACCAGATTTCCTTCCCTCAAGAAAGGAACGATAGATTCTGAAGCGGCAATAACCGCGCTGAGGTCAGCCCGTTTATCTTGGGTAATAGGAGTAGGAACAGCAATAATAAAAACGTCGGCCGGCTCTGGGATGGAACGAGCTGCTAAGTGACCTGAAAAGGTCGCTGCTCTCACCATCGTGTCCAGATCAGGCTCTTGAATATGGGTGCCGCCTTTATTAATGATATCAACTGTTTCCGGGTTTACGTCTACACCAATCACCCAGAAACCATGAATGGCAAACATACTGGCAGTCGGTAAACCAATATATCCCAAACCTAACACACAAATCTTGGAGTCTATTTCTAATTTGTTTTCCATAAGAGGATGTCACTCCTGGTTCCTTAATGGTCACAAATAAACCATCTGGCTCACTGTCTGGCCAAATAATACGAAACTTCCAGTTTATCATAGTGGTCCAGGCGTAGCGTTTGTTCCGGGGCAAATTCATCCGGTTTGGTGTCCGTCAGGTTAAAGTAGTGACGAATGGCTTGTACGGTTCGCTCTGCGGCCTGACCGTCGCCGTAAGGATTAACCGCTTGGGCCATTTGTTGGTAAGCTTCTGGTTCATCCAGAAGTTGGTTAACGGTAGCGACAATATCGGCCGTCGCTGTCCCGACCAGACGAGCGGTACCGGCTGAAACAGCTTCCGGGCGCTCAGTTGTTTCTCGCATCACCAACACCGGCTTACCTAACGAGGGGGCTTCTTCTTGCACCCCGCCAGAGTCGGTCAGAATGATGTGCGCCCGGGCCATCAGGTTAACAAAGTCTGGGTAATCCAATGGTTTGGTCAAATAGACATGTTCCAATCCATTCAAAGCAGCATGAACTGTGTGGTATACATTCGGATTCAAATGAACCGGTAAAACTAACTGCAAGTCAGACCGGGTGACCAGCAACTGCTTCAGAGCTTCGCAAATATCTTTGAGGGGAGCGCCATGATTTTCACGACGATGAACCGTAACCAGCAAGGTATGGCGTTTTTGGCTGAAGTCGATTGTTCGTAAAATGGGCGTTTGAAATTTGTAATCATCTTTGACCGTGGTCAATAAGGCATCAATCACCGTATTACCGGTCACCAGAATGCGCCCGGGATCGACCCGCTCTGCCAGAAGGGCATTTTTAGATACAGCCGTTGGGGCAAAACATAAGTCGGCTAATACGTCAATAAAGTGGCGATTTATCTCTTCGGGATAGGGGTTGTATTTGTTACGGGTGCGTAAGCCAGCCTCAATGTGGGCAATCGGGATGCGGCGATAGAAGGCAGCTAAGGCCCCCACAAAGGCTGTGGTTGTATCCCCCTGTACCATCACCAGGTCGTAATCTTCGATTTGCAAAACAGACTCTAAACCTCGCAACGAGCGAACAGTAATGTCTGTTAAAGATTGATTATCCCGCATGATATCCAGGTCATAGTCAGGCCTAATCTCAAAAATCTCCAGGATTTGATCCAGCATCGAGCGATGTTGGCCAGTGACCACCACCCTGGTTTCTATTTCACGGCCATAACGTTGTAGTTTATGAATAACTGGACCCATTTTTATGGTTTCAGGTCGGGTACCAAAAATCGCTAAAACTTTGACGGGTTTCATAAAGCCTGCCTTTTTATCACCAATAATCTTTAACACGATTAGCAAAAAGTAAAGTTTTAAGTATCCTCTTTAAATTTGTTGGTGACGTAGGGGCAAGGCAAGTCGGAGCGTGGCTTGTTTGCTTCGATCACTACCAATCCGACTTGCCTCGCCCTTACTTTTGGAGAGGATACAAGTTTAAGTCTCAGTACATCCAAATTTGCTCTAGTTGGACCAGTGCGAAGCCTCCCCGTGGGACAGTCCAGCGGCCAAAACGCGGACTGTGGTCCGCTCTGAGCTTGAAAATTGGATCTACTGAGTACCGAGTTTGCGAGCTAAGCCCAGACGTTGCAGTTGATGTTGACGCAGGAAACTAATCATTTGGGGGTCGTTTATCTGCTCCCGCCCTTGCAGCCAATCACTGACATAGCCCCCCAATAAGCTCACCCCCCCCAACACCAACGGACGATCAGCCATACGGCGCACACTCCGAAAAAGCATATAGAGGGGATGATAGCCCATGTAATAAGCGGCACGTCCGTGTTGAAAGCGTGTCTTAAGGGTCTTGTTGGCGGCGCCGGTAGGGCGATGGTGGTAGAGCGGTATGTCTAAGAAACCTTGGGCCTGCCAACCACGCGCCCGGGCCTGCCACTCGTCTATACCATCCCAATTTAGACGTGCCACCAGACCACCAATCGCTTCAAAACAAGCCCGTCGATACATTTTAGTAGCCCCACGTACATGGCTCGGATCGATGACTTCGGGCTTCCAAGTATCCCCGTCTTGAATATAGCAATTGCCACCAGCGATCCCTAGCTTAGGTTGAGCGGTAAATCGGGCTAACAGTCGCTCGAAATAATCGGGATCAAAGGAGAGGTCACCATCTAACTTAACCACAAACTGAAAGTCGGTAACGGCCAGAGCGGCGTACCCCTCATTGAAGGCCTCAACCACGCCCCCCCCTGGTTGGCGAAACCCCCGGTCAGATCGCGAAATCAGCCGGATCCAGGGATGACCGGACCCCTTTGTCCAGACAATATCGGCAGTGCCATCGGTGGAGCCGTCGTCCACAATGATCCACTCACTCGGCCGCACGGTTTGGGCTATCATCGAATCGACGGTTTGGCCAATGAAAGTGGCCTCATTGCGCACGGGGCTTATCACCACGTAATTAGTCTCCATATCGGATACAGGTTGCCTCATTCCATCCAAACTCCTCGACCCTTATTGATCAGAAACCCGGGCGCGATACAGATAAATCAGGCCATCAGCCCGAGGCTGCCAATCTAACCACGCCGCCACGCCGTAAAAATCGTACGGTCGCCACAACCAAATCCAGGGTGCTTCTTCGTAGGCAATGGCCTGGGCCTGGTCAAGCAGGGTTTGGCGTTGGGTCGCATTGAAAGTGGTACGTGCTTCAGCCACCAGGACTTCAAACTCATCATTGCGCCATAAGGTAGGATTGAAAGGAAAATCGGCGGCCAGATTGGTGGTATCCTCCAGGCCATTTCCCCGCGAAGCCATTCCCAGCAGGAACAGGGGCGACGTCTCTTTAGGAATCAGCCGCTCACGCACGTAGTCTGACCATTCATAGGATTGCACCTGAACCCGAACTCCCACCGCAGCCAGTTGCTCGGCAATTGCCTGGGCAATGGCTTGATCCTGCTCGTAACGACCCACCGGTGTGTCCAATGTCGTTTCAAACCCGTCAGGGTAACCGGCTTCGGCCAATAACTCCCTGGCCTGATCAGGGTCGTAGGGCCAGGGAGTCAACGCGTCCAAATCGTGGGGCGGATTGACCCAACTGCCGTAACGTTCTCCATAGCCGCCGGCCAGGCTACTGACCAAACTATCCACATCAACGGCGTAATTCAGCGCTTGACGGACTCGTGGATCACTCAGGGGGCCGTCGCCATCTGCCCGTATACCAACCAACAGACGCCGGGTGCTTTCAATCACTTCGGGGCGGGTATCCTCTGTTTCAAGAGCGGCAATCAACTCGGGAGACAACTCCGAAACCAGGTGAGCCTCCCCATCGAGTAGAAGGGTGACCCGAGTCACCGGATCGGCTACAGGACGGAAGATGAGCCTGGACCAAACCGGAGGGGCTTGCCAATAGTCTGGATTCGGTTCCAGGGTCACAGCACCATCACTCGCCTGTTGCTGGAAACGATAGGGACCTGAGCCTATCGGTAAGGAGGCAAAGTCGCCTCCCCCCGGGCTGTAGTAACCCGGTGGTAACATCTCTACGCTGGCCAGTTGATAGGGCACAGACACGTCAGGCTCAGCCGTGATCAACTGGACGGTGAAGTCATCGATGATTTCAACCCGTTGCAAGCCCACCTCGGCCGCAAACGTTTCCAGGCCTCCCGACAATTGAGCCGTGCGTTCAAGGGAAAACTTGACCGCTGTCGCGTTAAATGGTTCGCCATTGTGAAAGACCACATCCGGCCTCAATTTAAACTCCCAGGTGGTATCGTTGACCAATCGCCAGGACTGGGCCAGACGAGGTTCCAGAGCCAGATCGTCATTAATCCAGATGAGCGTATCCCACAGATGAGCCGCCAGGCTATTCTCTGACCGGGTGGCCATCAAATAGGGATCAACTGTTTCTATGGTCCCAGGCATCAGGATCACCACGGTGTCAGTGATAAGACTGCTACTGGCGGCGGGCTCATCTGCTGTAGGGCCAACATCTTCCAAAGACTCCTGCGGCGCTTCCGTTGCCTCTGAGGTAACGGCCGGGACAGGGGGAGCGGTGGACGACGTTTTCCCCTTGTCATTTTGGGTGAAGCTTGTGCACCCAACAATTATTAGTAAGCCCATAATCAGGCTAAGCGCTATAGTGCGCTTCATTTTTCAATAGCCCCCTAAACGGTATCTTCTCAATAATTCGGGGTGGGTAGGGGCGAGGCAACTCGGATTGAGGGTTTCGGAGCAAACAAGCTATGCTCCGAGTTGCCTCGCCCCTACTTTTTGAGATGATACCCTAAATGATACGTTTGGTAAAAGTTTAACAATCCGGCCGGTTACTTTTTCACGCACAGGACGGGTTGCGTTGCGTGTGCCCACAGTTTAACTACCACCAACGTTCAGCCTGGGCCACACGCACCGTTGCATCGGGACGGACCGTACGCAGCGAATCTTCGACGACTCGCTCCGCTCGCAGAGGACGGGTATCAATTCTGTGTAGCTCTTCATCCTCAATTACTACTAAGTCGCCATTCAATGAGCCAGTCTCGTTTACCAAAAGGTCGAAAGCGGCCGTTACCCCTTCGCTATCGGTCCCGGTTACTATTAGGAGGGCCTTATCGGGGTTCCAGGGAGAAGCCAACAACTGGACAAAGCCGATACTACGTTGGGGGTCAAAGGTGATCACAGCCGGGTTGTGGATCTGCAAAGGCTCATTGCTGTCGGGCACAAAGGGTTGAGGTAGAGAGTCGTTAACTTCGCGGATAAGTGGGTTGAGGCTGGGCTGGCCGATGGTGATAATGTGATAGTTCTGCTTGAGCTCGGCGGTCAGTTCGTCGACCCAGCCGGCCTGTAAGGCCAGGTAATTGCCTCTGGCCGCTGCGCCCAACCGGACGGCCAAATTTAGCAGAGCGTCCCGCTCGGTTGAATTCAACGTTCCGGGTAAAGCCAGGTAGGTGTCATCCAAGTTAGGCACATCGGTTAATGGTTGAAACATGTTAGCCAGGTTCAATTCCACCGGCTGTGATTCATAGGGCAGGTGAAGGTTTGAGTGACGATTGATGACGGTCCAGGCCTGGTGAGAGGTGGCATCCAGACACTCATCTCCCCCGGCAATGGCCATATCCACGAAAACCTCGATATAGTTGCCCCCACTCCTAAGTAACCAACTGGGTAACTCTACCTCCAGCAGGCCATCCTGAGTATTGTCATGGTCAAGCAAGGTGCTACCGACCGGCACACCATTGAGTCCAACGTCCAGGGTTGAAATCGAGTCACTCAACACCTCGGAGTGGGTGAAACGCAACGTCAAAGAAGGATTCTCGGACATCTGCCAGGAAGTGGGCATCGAAAAGTGAAAACGCTGGCTGGTGGGCCGGGCCCCATAAATGACCCGATCACTATACCCCAAATCTTCAAAGGTCCTGTCAATTTGGAGTGGGTTAAACTCATCGACAGGCGGATCGAGCAATGCCTGAACAATCACCACTTGACCTTTCAAGCTGGGAAACAATATTTGGCGGTTCAAGGCCGCACCCGCTTTGAACATCCCTTCGTCGGTCTTGCCGGTAACAACCAGCACCATCCGGCGGGGGTTCCAGGGAGACTCGATTTCTTCCAGGATGCCATGATCAGGAGCCACATTTGCCCGTTCTAACGACAAAGGCAAAGGCAGTTCCGCCAGGAAGGAGTTTGTTTCAGGCCGGCCAATGACGATCAAATTATAGTTATCCCGAATCTCGCTGGTCAGTTCAGCGGGGGTAACAGACCCAATTTGAATTTCCCCCCGCGAATAACGGCCCAACCCGGCGCTGATGGTGGCGGCTACCGTCATATCGTCAGGGGTTGGGGAGTCAGGCAAGACAAAATAGACAAGGCTGGTTTCAAATGCCTGTTCGAAAAAGGGAACCGGATACAGAACCAGGTCCGGCTCCCTGGGCACAATGGTATACTCCAAATGGATGAGCCCTTCGCTATGCAGGACGGCTTCAGCCGGTAATTCATCAGAGCCACACACGTCCCTGGCCGCCAAAGAGACATTGAGGTCGTTGCTGCCTGTTTTCAGGTGCTCTGGGGAGATATCGAGTTGAATCTCGCCACGATCATCGTTCTCTTCGGTCAGTTGAACGATACCCAGCACGTGGTCATTTAAATTTACCCTGAGGGTAGCATCTTTCTCCGTTTGGCCGCCCGTGTGGCTCACGACTAATTTAGTAAAGGATCCGGGCAGAAATACCAGGTCACCCGGTACGTCGAAGGTAAACCTGGCAGACGAGCTATCGGTGCTCAGTCTCCGGTCGCCATAATCCAGATCTGCCCAGGTAATGTCTCTGGAGCGGATATCACCCGTTACGGTCAACCCGGCGGTGGCCACCAACTCCTCAGTCGAGACATCCTCAGGGGTAGGCGTCGGTTCATCAGCCAATTCCCCGGCCACTTCCTCAATTGGCGCCTGGGCCCGCAGTGGCTTAACGGGTAAGTACAGGCTGATGGCGATCAGTACGGCAACGATGATAACTGTTACTTTGAGTAATATTTTCATAGTTTCCAGTCCCCCATATTTCACCCAACAGATGATGACATCAACACTATCTGCCTCTACTCCTGCACATAGGTTAATGAAGTAGCCAATGATTGCCATTTAGGGTTGGTCTTTCCGGCCAATTCGCTATTAAAGAGATGAAGCAATTGGTCGGTGATCTTATCCAAGTTAAAGGCCCGGTCTACTTTTGCCCGGCCAGCCTGCCCTAGACGACCGGCCAGTGGCAGATCATCAAGCAAACGGCCTAAAGCATCGGCCAGGGCGATTGGATCTCTTTCGGGCACCAGGAGGCCCGACTGGCCATCCTCAATCAATTCGGGAATTCCCGAAACAGCCGTGGAGACACAAGGCTTGGCCATAGCCATCGCTTCCATCAGCACGGCCGGAATACCGTCCTGATCACCATTGGTGGCCACTGTACAAGGCAGGGCAAAAATGGTGGTTTCTTCCAGGTAAGTTTTGACCTGGGTCTGATCCAACCAGCCCGCCAATATGACCCACTCTTCCAGGCCAAGCTCATGAATCTGACGGCGTAGTGTTTCTTCTTGGGGCCCAGATCCAACAATCACACAACGGACCTGGTAGCCCTGATCATGCAGGTGCTTACAAGCCTGAATCAGGAAGACAAATCCTTTCTTCTCCACCATCCGTCCCACCGATAAAATGAGAGGTAGGGTGGTGGATGGGCTCAATTGCTTCGCCGGACTGAAGTCGGCGACGGGGATTCCGCTATGGATCACGTGAATCTTGTCAGCCACCTCGGACTTACCGGCATATTCGGTCAGAAAGCGTTTGTTATATTCCGAGATGGCCACGATAAAGCTGGCCGCCTCAATTTTTTCCTTAAGAATAACCTGATCGACGAAAATATCGTAGGCATGCGCGGTAAAACTGAACGCTATCCCGGTTAAACGCTTGACGATCAGAGCTAACGTCGTAGCATTACCGGCAAAATGAACGTGAATGTGACGGATATGTTGCCTTTCGACCTCAGCCGCCAGATAAACCGCTTCAACAAAATGCAACAAAGTTCGCCAGCGTTTGATCAACGATTGATCGGGACGCGTTAAGACGAAGGCCAATGTATTTAAGTAAGTCAAGGGCTGGGTCAACAGGTAAGTAGCATGAGATTTTAGAAAAGCAGCCCGCCGGATGGGAAAAACATAAAATGTTTCTTCAACGAGTCCTTTAGCCTCCTCAGAAATATCTTTCATTTTTGTTTGCCGGGTGGCCAGGGTGTGAACCCGTAACCCCTTTTCTCGAAGGGCTATGACTTCACGATATACTGTGGTTAGACCTGGAAAGGCATGAACCAGATAGGCGATAGGACCCCGTTGCGTGCTCATTTATACTCTCAGTACCTCAATCGTCAGACTGTAATTACAAATAAATTAATTTGATCTTAAACTTTCAAGATAAAAATTCTATATCATCACTAATTTGCAGCTAACTCCTGTTGGACTGTAAATGAAGGTAGCTCCTGTTTCGCACCCACTTCCATTTCAGACGACTCGGTCGGAGAAGAAGAGCGAGCGTAGAGAATCGCGCCGGCCAAAGCAAACATTATTGAGGGAACGGCTAAATTGTTGATGATTGCAGTCTGGATGGTTATAGCATAGCCAATCAAGGATCCCCAGAAAAAGGGGATAAGATCCCGCTCGGCCAGACTGCCTGCCACTTTCCCTCGGTAGATTTGCAGCCCATCGTAGGCCATCAACAGCAACAACCCGGCATAGGGTAAGAGACCGGCCAGTCCGGCCGAAACCATAATTTCCAGGTACTCACTTTCAATAGGGTCAAATCTCTTCCGATTTTGCTTTAGGGCTTTTTCAAGGGCCAAGCTCCGGTACTGACGAAAACCATGCCCTACGAAGGGTCTGGCCTTCCAGAACTCCATCGCATCATCCCAGCCCTCGGTACGACCTTCGACGGTCGAGTGGTCGCTATTGATACGGTCGTTGTATACTGAGCTACTGCTAATATTATCCCAGCCGAGTGCACT
The DNA here is from genome assembly GCA_034409055.1 of Anaerolineae bacterium. GTDB lineage: Bacteria > Chloroflexota > Anaerolineae > 4572-78 > J111 > DAOUMU01. The sequence continues at coordinate 7,449 of DAOUMU010000539.1, read as the reverse complement.
GGCTATGACTACCACGATCAGCAGACCGATAAACAAACGGCGGAACTGGGGATGGAAAAACTGAACCACGAAGACGATGACGACCATAGCCAGCCAGGCGCTGCGCTTATAGGTCAAGAACAGGCCAACAAATAACACCGCCAGGCAAACAGCCCAGATCGTTTTGCGAGTCGGCGACGATGTTTTGAGATAGAAATAGAAAGCCAGCGGGATACTCATGACGAACACCCGGCCAAAAGCCTCATTGCCATTCCAGACACTCCGCAAGATACGGAAGTTGGTGTCGGTGTAGAAGGTAAACCTGGCATTTTCATTGCGACTGAAAATCACATCGCCTGTTGTCACTTCATAGAAGGCGGTGAAAGCGCTGTACAGGCCAATGAATATCACCGCATATAGCACCACATTCAGCGTCCGCCGGCTGGTGACCAGATTCCTGACCGCAAAGTAGGTCAAGACAGGAATCCAATAAAAGTCGATGATCCCCTGAACGGAACTAAGCCCATTAAGCCCCCGGGGGCCAGATTGCATCATCCCGGCCATGAGCAGCAGCGCCACTATATCAAATTTTGTAAAGGATCGTAACTGGTGATATCTAACAGCCGCCCGGGCCACTAACAAAACAATAACCACACCGACACAAATCCGGGTGAGAGACAGATCAGGGATACCGGCTCCTAAAGCAATTTTAAGGTGCGTATCGAACAAGGGCTGGGTCACCAGCCACATGAGCAACCCCTGGAGAGGGTTGATCAGAATGGCGATAAGATAGACCGTAATACCAGCCACACCGACCGCCATATCTCGTGAAGGCGAATAAAGTCCCAACCCTAAAATCACCCCGATGGCGATGGCCACAATGACGATGATTCCTTCACGAATATTGTATAACCAGGTCAGGACAGCCGCGGCCATACCCCGCAGCCCTGACACAAGTCTGGTTGGCTTCATCTTCTGCCACATCTTTAGCCTCTATTCACGAGATGTAACCCAACTCCCGTAGATGTTCCACCAGAACTTGATCCATCTCAAGCTCTTCCTCGGGGGCCGTCTCCTCTGTGGATTTGACAGCGTTAATAAAGTTAAAGAGGTGATCTTGCAAGCGTTGGGCCTCTTCGGGCAAAACATCGACCAGATTCCGTGATTCGGTAGGGTCTTTGGCAATGTCATACAACTCATGTTGGCCATCCGAAGCCCAAATATACTTAAACTGGTGGGTACGGATGGCTTTCAAATCACGCTCAAATTGAGTGTAATCAAATCCGGGATATTTGCGAAAATCATCTTTCCACGAGCGGCCTGTCCACTCGGCCACAGCAAATTGGCGTGGGTGATTGCTCACTTGATCAGGTAGCAGACTGAACCCCTGTAGTTGGTCTCTTATCCCTTTTTCCTGAATATCGAGGATATCTAGCATAGTTGGAAAGATGTCTACCACTTGAACCTGGTTCTCTACTGTCGTTCCAGACGGAAAATGAGAAGGATAACGAATGATGAGCGGAATCCGTAATAAAGTATCATACAGGCACCATTTATGCCCCAGCATGCCATGATCACCCAAGTTCTCCCCGTGATCCGCTAAGACAATAATCATAGTTTGATCCAGTAAGTCTTGCTGATCCAGATAACTAAAAAGCTCACCCAGTCTGGTATCAAGATAAGCCAGCTCGGCATCATACAAGGTGCGTAGCACCTCGAAATCTTTTTCAGCCATAACCGCAGCGCCCGCCATATGCTTCAGTGGGTCTTGATTAACTTGTAGGGCCTCGGCCAAATTCAGCCCATAAGGTTCCAAAAAACGCTGAGCAAAGGAACGAGGCGGCCGATAAGGGGCGTGAGCTTCGGCATAATTAATGAACATAAAGAAGGGCTGCTCAGGGTTTCTGTGGGTCAGCCAGCGTTTCACCTGTTGGTTGGTGGTAGAGGCCCCGGTTAACTTGCCCCCGGTCAGTACCGATACCAGCTTGGCTAACACCCGTCGGGCCAAGACGGGAATACTCCGTCCCTGGTAGAGACGATAAACCGGCAAGAAAGTATCAAACCCTCGAATCAAGCCGGTATTTTCGGTCAACCAGCCAATATTGGTGAAGCCGACCGTTTGATAACCATACGCTTTCAAAAGGGCAGCCATTGTCTGGGCGTTTGGATTGAGAATAGGGTGCCCGTCTCGAGCGCCATGAAAGGAAGGGTAGGTGCCGGTAAATAACGAGGAATGAGTGGGTACGGTCCAACAACCGGTGCTAATCGCATTGGCATAACGTACCCCTTCTTCAGCCAGACGATCCAGATGAGGCGTCGTTGGCCGTTCGTAACCATAACAGGATAGATGGTCGGCCCGGACCGTATCCATTACGATCAACAGGATGTTAGGTTTCTGATCATGGAGAGCCATAAATTTTCCCTCTAAATTTTCTCGTTCGTATCAAGCTATCACTGGAGGTTTCACACTATGTTTTGTGTCTACCTGGGGAACCTCGTAGCCAGTCACCCGATAGTAGACATCTCGCGTCTTTTCGGCCACAACGCTGGTCCTGAATCGTTCCTCAGCCACTTTTTTAGCCTTTTGGCCCATCTCCACTCGTAAGGTATCATTCTTCAGCAGCTTAATAAGGGCTTCGGCCAGGGCCGGAACATCGTCGCTATCTACCAACAAGCCGGTTTCCCTATGCTGAACTTGATAAGGAATACCCCCGACCCGGGTGGATACCACCGCTTTTCCGGCGGCCATCGCTTGCATAATGACCATCGGCGTGGTTTCCTGAACCGAAGGTAAGACCAGCAGAGAACACGCCGTGTATTCCTTCAGCAGGGCCTCCTCGGACAGGTTACCGAGGAACTGGACATTTTCTGCCAATTGCTCCCTGGCAATGAGTTCTTGCAGGGCAGAAAAATACTGCCCGCCATCAACCGGATTCTTGATGTCACCGGCCAAACGGAGCTGAACAGAAGGTATCGCCTGCTTGACGGCCACCATCGCCTGCAGTAATTCCAAGACCCGCTTACGAGGAATGATGACCCCGGCAAAAAGAATCCGGTTTGGCTGAGAGTGATCTTCCATCTCAAAGAATTTATCAGAGATAGGGTTTTCAATATGGTAAACGTCAGCCTTGATTAAATCACCAAACTCCTCTACGATGTAAGGACTGATGGCGATAATGTGTTTAGCATTTTTAACACAGGATCGCTCCGACCTGATAATCCACCATCCTCTGTAGAAACGGGTGAAAGCCCCCTTGTAAGTTTGTATTTCACGATGGCGAATGCCATGCACGGTCATAATGGTTGGATAGTTGGTTTGCAAAGCCGCTTCCACGTATTCCCCGGCCACGTGGGCATTAATGACATCAGGCGCTAAACTTTTTATCTTTTTCTTCAGACGCCATATGTCCACGTAAGAAGTCAAGTAACTTAAGCCGGAGGCTTTAGGCAAGTAATGTACCGTAAAACGATCTGATAATACAACCGTCTTTTCCTGCTGAATCCCACTCAGTAGGGTAACCACATGCAAATCTAAATCTTTGAACGCTTGTAGACCTTCTGTCAAATAAAGAACAACTGCCTCAACCCCCCCGCGAATTTTGTTTACATTCCCAGGATAGGCTCCAGCAATTACAACTTTCATCTTATTTACCTCGATCAATCAGGGAGTCTTCTCCTCAAGCATAGCGTAGAGATGAGGTTCCACTTTGCTCAATACCCGCTCCCAGGTGAAGCGTTCCAGAAGGCGAGCATAACCGCGCGCTCCCATGCTGCGCATTTTATTTTCGTCCTGGAGTAAGGCCACGATGGTCTTGGCCAGCTCCCCTGGCTCTTCGGGAGGCACCAGGTAACCAGTTTCCCCATCGACAACCATTTCGGGAATGCCATCCACGTTGCTGGCTACCACTGGCAGTTTCATAGCCATTGCCTCACGCACAACGCCGGGTGAGGGATCAATGAGAGGAGTCATGACATACAGGGCCGCTTCTTCCAGGATTTGTCTCAGGCGTTGGCGGTCGCGGATGAAGCCCATATTGACCACCCCCGGTTGAGACGGTACCAGATCGGGACTCAAGCCGATGATGAGAAGTTCCGCGTCGGGGATTGCTTCCCGAACTAAGGCAAATCCGGCCAATAAGTTAGGCCCCCCTTTACGAATAAAAGCGCCATCTTTGCCGATGAAGACAATCTGGCGACTGTTATACCGTTTCTCTATCGCCGGGTCAATTGGCTCAAAGCAAACGCCAACACCCACATGAATAGCTCTGTCAGGCGACACGCCGTAGTCCTCAATCATCGAACGGCGTACCACCTCGTTATAAGTGAACACCCGGCCGGCCCGGCGATAAGCCTCCCCTTCCAGGTGATAAAACATTTCACGTTCTTTAATGTGGCGATGATAACTATTTTGATAGGTTGAATAGTTGTATGCATCACCCAACTTCGTCGTATAATCGGTATAAATTGCATACGGCTTAAGGGGTCGCCCGATAAACGGTGCATTGAGCCCTTGCCATTGAATGACCAAATCCACCTTGTCAGCAGCCTGTTTTATCGTTTTGTGGGCGATGGAGGAACGAGCCTGGAACACCCAGGGATTCTTGGCAGAATACCTCCGCCAAGCCGGCCGGTTCAGGATGAAACTACGCAACAGGTTGAAGTAATACGTCGCTCCTTTCAAGCCCACGCTGGCCATGTCTACCTGATGTTTTTGAGCTAAGCCGCCAAAAAAAGAAACGAGAATACTGCTATAGCCGGTTGTCGAGTCCAGCTTCCCCACAGCACCTGGACTAATCCCCAGGATACGGAGTGGTTTGTCAGTCAATCCGTCGGCAGACTGCGTAAGGGATTGAGCTGGCCTATGCTTTATTGTATCCATAACTTTCCTATACGTCCCTGGTATAACAAACGAGATGCTTTGATACGGGTAAAGTGACGGCTCGTCAACGTGACCAGGTCGACAATCATCTCCTTGGTATAAAATGGATCGGGAGAGCCGAGCAAGACACTGCGTAGGGCGCGATAAACAACCTTAGCCGAAGCCCAGGGAACGCCGATTAGCAGATAAGCCAGACTCTCGACTATAAGCTGCCGCTTTACACGACTGTCCAAACCGAGGAACGTATCAAGGAGCATGATGTTGCCAACCTCATAGCGGGCAAAAACTTGCCACAGTTGGCGCAAGCTGGTACGGTGGCGATGGTATATGATGGCATCCGGCGCGGCCACCAACTTAAAATCACTCTGCTGCTGCATTCGAATGGGAAATTCAAGATCACCGGCGCCATGGTTGGTATCATCAAAGTGACCACACTGTTCAAATGCCTGGCGTCTGTAGGCCACATTGGCCGTGGGGGCAATCGGCACCGAAGGCAACCTGGGATCATACCGATAAGTGACCAGGCCTAATTGTTTCAGCAAACGGGGAAACCGGCGGGTTGGCCGGGTGAATGACAATTTGAGTTTTGATTGAGCCCCAGTCCCTCCCCTCTGATTAACCATCGACATATGGTTACGCCGGTTCAGCACCTCTTCCACCCAAGTTTCACCCGGTTCTACCCCATAGATAGCCCCGGCCACGCCACCAACCAGCGGATCTTGAAAAGGAGTCTGCAAACAGCGCAGCCACTGGGGGTGAACCCGGCAATCCGCGTCGGTGAAAGCCAAAATTTCACCGCTGGCCTGCCTGATGCCCAGATTACGAGCCGCATAGGAGCTTTGTATCTCCCGCTCGTGCAAGAGACGCACAGAATAAGGAGCCAGGGCGCCGGCCAGGGCATCGGTCGAGTTGTTATCTACCACCAGAATTTCGTACCGGTCGGCGGGATAATCAACCTGCTGGATCGAGTCGATCAGCCGGCCGATGATGTGAGCGCCATTGTAAATGGGAACGATGATAGAGATGTATGGCAATGAATCTGCCGGCTGGGCTGATCTGTTAGTTGGCATTGGCTGGTTGCTGTTGGGGTACGAACTCATCGCGGACTTCCTCTTGCCGAACGTTGCCGGTTTCAATGTACTCCCAGATAAAAGCCACGGCCACGCCCAGGGCCAAACTCAACACAGCCCCCAGAGCAAAAATTGAGTTGCTAAAGGTAGAAATGGAGTAGGTGGGTGGGTCCGCAGGTTCCACGATCTGGATGAAATCGGCATTACTGATTTGGTTCTCGGTGATCTTGACCTCGGCCTCTTTGCCCAGCAGGAAATTATAGGTACTCGTCGCCTGTTCGACGGCCAACTGGAGGGCCTGGTATTCCGCGCTCAGGTTGAGCAAGTTCTGCAGTTCTTGCTCACGCTGGGTAATGAGCACGTCGTAGGCATTGGCTTTGCTGATGTCGCTATTGGCCATCGCTTGATCGCGCGAGAGGCGCAGGGACCGGATGAGACCGGTCTGCTGGTTGATATCACCGTCAAGCGTGCCGATTTTATTTTCGATCCTGAACTGCATCAGGGCCTGTTGGGCCTGATCCAGCTCCTGGCGGGCCAGTTCGAGCTGAGCTCTAATAAACTCACCAGAGGTGCCAGATGATTGGGCCAGCAGTTCACCGTAATAAGCCAGGGCTTCGGTGGCCAGGGTATTGGTCAACTCAGTCACCTCGTCAGGATCGTCAGCCGTGACCGTGATTTGGATAAAATTACCACTCTCGACCTCGGTCTGCTCCTGCAACTCCGTTCCCTTGAAACGAGTATCAACGATCTCTACGGTGCGGCGGGCCACCACTCTGCTTTTGAGGATTTCGACAAAGTTGGACTGGGTGTAGGCCAGTTCATCCCGATAACCACCACTGCGAAAGCCACCGTAAAGGGTGATGGCGCCGGGTGAAGGCGCTATAACCTGTAACCGGGCCGAAGCCTGATAAACCCGAGGCGCCAGGAAGGAAATAGCAACCAGCGTGATCATGGTCCCCAGGAACAGACCGGCGATTGGTTTCCAGCGTCTTTTTATTACTTGAGCATATGTAATGAACTCTTGAATACCCATCTGTGTCTCCCCTCGTTAACCCTCCACCGGGATTAGCCAGTTTTGTGTAATCTGTAGCCCAGATATGATAAACATAGGCAGCATTCTATCGATTATAATAATACCCCTGCTTTGTATTAAACCGCTTAGAAAATAATTAGAAAAAAGTTAGAATTTTTTGTTATTCTTCGGATCTAATCTGAAATTACGGCATAAGCATTATGTCAATAATTTTGATAGGTAGAAATTTCCACAAAAGACTATTCTGTGGTTTGATTGTATCCCAATTCATTGATCAAGAGAGGCTGATAATGGGATACACCGCCCAAACCCTGGCTGATATCCGCGACAACCTGGCGGAACAGTTGGTCCCCAATTTTGTCGAGCGCAATGATGAAGCCATAGCCCAGGCATTGTACGCTGGAGAGCCAATTGATGCCGCCCATACAGTCGGTGAGGTCGAATTGTTGAGCGGTTTTTTCGACTTTTTGCAGGAAACGGGCATTATG